>CAKZQZ010000001.1 GCA_937142855.1 uncultured Alphaproteobacteria bacterium
CCCCACTGCTGCCTCCCGTAGGAGTCTGGGCCGTGTCTCAGTCCCAGTGTGGCTGATCATCCTCTCAGACCAGCTACTGATCGTCGCCTTGGTAAGCCATTACCTTACCAACAAGCTAATCAGACGCGGGCCCCTCTTTTAGCGGCTGACCTTTCCCCCGGAGGGCGTATACGGTATTAGCGTTCGTTTCCAAACGTTGTCCCGTACTAAAAGGTAGGTTCCCACGCGTTACTCACCCGTGCGCCACTAGATCCGAAGATCTCGTTCGACTTGCATGTGTTAGGCATGCCGCCAGCGTTCATTCTGAGCCAGGATCAAACTCTTAGGTTTGATGGGTATGAATTATAAAATTCATGCCGAAAAGGTTATCATACCTTCACACTCAAGTTACTGACTAACAAATTAAAAATTTGTTATTTTATTATGGTAAATTGCGCGATTCAATAGACGACCTGTAATAATTGTGTAAAACACAAAACCGCCGTCCGTGAATCTCTTCTTAAATTAACAATGTCAAACAGATACTCATAAGAGTAATGATTTTCCTAAATCGAAAGCCGGTTATACTCATCAAATATAGATATGTCAAACTTAAATATTAAAATTTTATAACAAAATTATCTTTTTTTCTTAGGAAGATATTTTCGTCAAAAAAAACACCTCGTTTCCATTACAAATTGTTACCTTGACATTTAAATTTAATAGAGACAAAATGCCGAACATTATGAAAAAAGTATTTAATAATAGTGCCTTACACAAATATCTTATTGTTTTCGTTTTGTTTGCTTTGCCGAGTTTTTATTTGAGTGTAAAAATTGCTGTTGCATCATCCATCCAGATTGATCAGAACAACATGCCTTTAAAAAGACCTGTTAATCTAGCGAACATTGAAGAATCATCAGATACTATTCATAACATGACTCAAAAAATTGGGGCAAAGTTAACTGCTGATATAAAAAAAACAAAACTAAAGGCAAACGAAAATTTAAGTTCAGCCTTATCTAGAGTAAAATTTAGCTCTAAAGATATCAGTTTTATTGTAAACTCTATTTATAAACTTAAAAACGGGAAAAACATTCTTAGCACCTTACCTGTAGGAATGGATATTCATTATTCTACTCCAACTAATATAACTGGCGGTGCTCTAAAATTAAATTTTTCTAAAAAAAGAGACATTTTTGTTTGGCAAGATTTTGAAAATAACTATTCATCAAAAATTTTTTTAAGGCCAACTAAGTCAGAAAATACTCTAATTAAAGGTGTTATTACATCTAGCTTATACTTGTCAGCCATTAAATCTGGTGTACCTGAAAATACTCTATTAGAGATGATCAACCTTCTAGGGTTTTCAGTTGACTTCCAAAGAGAAATTCGTGCAGGTGACAGTTTTGAAATTATGTTTACTAAAGAAATTGACTTACTCAAAAACAGCTTAATGCAAACAAGACCAATTAGTTACGTTAGTATTAACCTTTCAGGAAATAAACTAGGTTTTTATAAATACTATGATGAGTATGGTTTTCCTCAATATTATGATAAAAATGGTAATTCATCAAAAAGAACCATTATGAAAACGCCAATTAATGGGGCAAAATTAACTAGTAGATATGGAAACAGAAAACATCCTGTTCTTGGTTATACAAAATTACATAGAGGACTTGATTTTGCAGCACCAACTGGAACACCTGTTTTTGCTGCTGGAGATGGAATCATTGAGAAAGCTGGGTGGAACGGTTCATATGGACGCTATATAAGGATAAGGCATACTGGCACTTATAAAACTGCCTATGCCCACTTATCAAGAATCCACAAAAAAATTAAAATTGGAAGTAGAGTCTCACAAGGTAAAACTATAGGTTATGTTGGAAGTAGCGGAAGATCAACTGGGGCTCACCTTCATTACGAAGTTCTTAGGAATAACAAACAAGTTAATCCAATGAATATTAAATTACCTGCTGGCAAGAATATACCAAAACAAGAATTAGCTGCTTTTGAACAGAAGGTTATAGAAATTTTAAATCAGAAATTAGTTCTTGAGCAAAAAATTGACAATAAAAAAGTTGCTACAAATTCTTATGAAAGAGAAAAGTTTTACTAAACTATTTTTTTACAACAACTTTTATGTTGTGATCTTGCACCTCAATAAATAAACTATTGCCATCTTGTGCTTCATTATTAATGATTAGCTCACTTATTTTATCTTCAATAGCACTTCTGATTTTTCTTTTAATTGGCCTAGCTCCATATTCTGGACTGTAACCAGTCAAAACAATATTTGAACAAACTTCAGAATTCCAATCAATTTTTATATTCTTTTGTAAAAGCCTATGCTTGAGATCTAATAGCTGTATCTCAACAATTTTAGAAATATGAGATTTGCCCAATTTTGAAAAAAAGAGAATTTCATCTAATCTATTTATAAACTCAGGGCTTAATTTAGATTTAACTGAATTCATAATATTTTTCTTTGTTAGGTTGTTTTTTTCATTATCCTTGCTGAAATCTATTTCAGTATTGAAATGTTCAGCACCAATATTACTAGTTAGAATTATGATTGTATTTGTAAAGTCAACAATTTTACCATGACTATCCGTTAGCCTACCATCATCCATAACTTGAAGAAGGATGTTTAAAACATCTATATGAGCTTTTTCTATTTCATCAAAAAGTATAACTCTATATGGCCTTCTTCTAACTGCCTCTGTTAAAGTACCACCCTCTTCGTGACCCACATAACCTGGAGGAGCACCAATCAATCTGGATATTGAATGTTTTTCCATATATTCAGACATGTCTATTCTAATAATTGCATTTCGGTCATTAAAAAGGAATTGAGCTAAGGTTTTAGCTGTTTCAGTTTTTCCAACGCCTGTTGATCCTAAGAAAAGAAAGGACCCTATTGGACTCGATGAATCATTCAAACCAGCTCTTGATCTTATAATTGTTTTAGAAATTGCGCTAATCACATTATCTTGACCAACTATCATTTTTTTTAATTCAGATTCAATTTTTAATAACTTTGAACGCTCAGCTTCAAGCATTTTTTCCACAGGGATGCCTGTCCACTTAGATACTACCAAAGCAACGTCTTCTTCATTAACTATAGTATTAAGTGAGTCACCGCTGTTTGAGTATTTTTTTATATCATCCTCTAAATTAGGGATTATTTGATAAGAAAGCTCTCCTGCTCTATCCCAATTTCCATCTCTTTTTGCTTTATCTAATTCATTCCTAGAGTTTTCAAGCTCAATTTTTTTAAGTTGTTCCTCTTCTATAAGTTTTTTGCCAGAATTCCATTTTATAGTTTCATTTTTTGATAAAAGTTGTAATTTTTCTAATTCTTCTTCAACTTTCGAAAGCCTGGCTTCTGAAGATTTGTCAATCTCTCGTATTAAGACTTTCTTTTCTATTTGTAATTGAATTATTCTCCTATCAATTTCATCTAACTCATCTGGTTTAGAGTCAATTTCAATTCTTTTGCGACTCGCCGCCTCATCTATTAAGTCAATTGCTTTATCCGGTAAATATCTATCGTTTATGTACCTGGAAGATAAGTTTACAGAAGCCAACAAAGCTTTATCGCTAATAGCGATGCCATGAAAAAGTTCATATTTTTCTTTAATACCGCGCATCATAGATATAGAATTTTCAATATCAGGTTCATTAACATAAACTTGCTGAAAGCGTCTTTCTAGAGCTTTATCTTTTTCAATATACTTTTTATATTCATCTAATGTGGTAGCGCCGATACAGTGTAACTCACCACGGGCTAGAGCAGGCTTAAATATATTAGAAGCATCTAATGAGCCATCCCCGCCACCAGCTCCAACTAGAGAATGAATTTCATCTATAAAAAGAATTATATTTTCTTGTTCTTTTTCAATTTCATTTAGTAATGACTTTAATCTTTCTTCAAAATCACCTCTAAATTTTGCTCCCGCCAAAATACTAGCCAGATCTAGAGAGAAGATTTGTTTTGACTTTAATTTTTCTGGAACATCTTTATTTGCTATTCTTATGGCTAAGCCTTCAGCAATAGCCGTTTTGCCAACTCCTGGCTCCCCAATTAAAATTGGATTATTTTTTGTTCTTCTAGATAAAACTTGTATAACTCTTCTTATTTCCTCGTCTCTACCAATAACAGGGTCTAATAAACCTTTTGTTGCTTTTTCAGTTAAGTTTGCGGCAAACCTATTAAGTGTATCGAAACTCGATTCTGCCATCTTATTCATAGCTTTTTTATCTTTCCTAAATTGTCTAATTTGATCATGTAAATTAATAAAATTAATATTATTTTTATTTAAAATATATCTTGTTTGGTCATTTAACTTTGTAAATGATAGTAATAAAATTTCTTGGGTTATATATTTATCACCAAAATCAACCATTAATATATTAGCCATACGAAGCAAATCAATTACGCTTTTATCAATTTTTTCTTGGGCTTTTTTATTAGTTATATATGGATAAATACTTTCTTTTAGATAATTAATGTCTACATTTAAATTTTTCAACAGATCAATAATGTATTTTTCTTGATCAATTAAAATTATGTAAAGTAAATGGCACGAGGCTAGGCTAGAATTATTTTTAAGGGCAAGATCAAGCCCGGAATTGAAAATATTTTTGGATCTATCTGATAGTTTTTTGAGTAAATCTTCTATTTTTCCATACCATTTTATTTAACCTGATATGTATATAGTAAGTATATGATTAATATCAATATTGGCTTTTAGAGTATATTAGGGTAAAATAATCTTTTACGCTGGTGCATTATTAACACTTATATCTTCTGCCTCTATTTCATTAGTTTTTTTGCTATCATCCTTGTTTTCTGAAGCAATTAATTCTGCTTCTCTTATTTCAAAACCTCTTTTCTTTCTAGATAATTTCTTTTGAGTATTTTCATTGGGATCCACTTCTATATTGATGGAATTATTTTCAACTGGTTTTGATTCAGCTTTCTGCTTCATTTCTCTTTGTTCAGCAATTACTTCAATCTCTTTAAGAAGTCTATAGTAATGATCTGCAAATTGAAGAAAGGATTCTGCTAAAATATGGTCGTCAGAAGAAGACGCATCAGATGCTAAACTAATATATTTTTCATTTAGTTGGGCAACAGAACCTCTTTGACGTCCATCTGGCCCAGAACTTTCAATAACAGTATTTTTGTTAAGGTTATTATTAAAATTACTATTTCCAAAATTTCTACGACTTGATCCACGGTTTTGACGACGACGCCCATTATTTTGCTGTCTCATATTATTCCTAAAATATAGCTTATTAGTTTGATTAAATTTATCTAAAAATTTTAAATTATATTTTTATAAAAGTTATTAAAATATAACGACGTTAATAATAAATAATAACGTATATGGATACTTTATATAAAGTTTTTATGCTTAAGCCAAGAAAAAAAATTATTTAGTCATAAAAACTATTACCCTTACTATACCGGACAAATCTTTTTCATAACCTAGTAATAGCAAATTATTTTCATAACCTATTTTTATAACCATATCTTCCTGTCCCATACCTATTTCGACAAAGATTTTTGAGCCATTTTTTAATATCCTATTAAATTTAGGAAATATAGTTTTATATGCCATTAAACCATCGAGACCACCATCCAACGCAACAAATGGATCAAAGTCTTTAACCTCTCTTTGTAAAGATTTAATTTCATCAGTTGGAATATAAGGTGGATTAGTGACAATAATATCAAACTTAGATTTATTCCTAAATTTAAGTAGGTCACTATCCCAATTTTTTGAGTTCCAATTAAGTTGAAAATATGCAGATCTATGTTCTAAATTATATTCTGTAGCGTTTATTTTAACAATCTCTAGAGATTTTTTAGAAACATCTAAAAAAGACACGTTTGAATTTTTTAATTCTTCTAAAAGAGATAACCCTATACAACCTGAACCTGAACCTAAATCCAAGATATCTAATTTATCAAATATATTAGAGTAATATTTTAAAACAGCAGTAATTAAAACTTCAGTATCTTGTCTTGGGTCAAGAACTTCTTCATTTAACTTGAAATCTCTTTTCCAAAAATTTCGTTTGTTAATTATTCGAGAAACAGGTTTACCCAAAGATCTTTCGCTGATTAAAACTTTGAATTTCTTAATTTCATCGTCTGTTATATAAACATTTTCGTGAGTGTAAAGCGTACTTTTTTTTTCTAAAACATAGGAAAGTAATAACCTACAGTCTAGACTAGCTGTTTCAGAACCACTTTTTTTTAGAACTTCAATTTCTGATTTTATAAGACTGAAAACATCAAGTTTTTTTTTAATCATTGGATGATAGCTTTAACATCCTATCTTCTACAATCAGCGCATCTAAAAGCTCATCAAGGGCTTCACCATTTAAGACTTTATCTAATTTATGAAGTGTTAAATTAATTCTATGGTCTGTAACCCTCCCCTGAGGAAAATTATATGTCCTTATTCTCTCAGATCGATCACCTGAACCAACTTGATTTTTTCTTGATGAAGATCTTTCATCTTGCTGCTTTTTTCGTTCAGATTCATATAATCGAGATTGAAGAATCTTCATTGCTTTTGCTCTATTTTTATGTTGTGACTTTTCATCTTGTTGACTAACCACAATTCCTGATGGTAAATGAGTAATCCTTACAGCTGAGTCCGTTGTATTTACTGACTGCCCACCAGGCCCACTAGATCTAAAAACATCAACTCTTAGATCTTTCTCTTCAATTGAGATTTCTAAGTCTTCAACTTCTGGAAGAACAGCCACAGTTGCAGCTGATGTATGAATTCTACCACTAGTCTCTGTTGTTGGCACTCTTTGAACTCTATGAACACCTGATTCAAACTTTAATCTTCCAAAAACACCATTCCCAATTATATTTGCTTGCGCCTCTTTATAACCACCAACACTAGTCTCTGAAACTTCCATAACTTCGAATTTCCATTTATGTTTAATGGATAGTTTTTCATACATCGCAAAAAGATCTGAGGCAAACAAACCGGCTTCATCGCCACCTGTCCCAGCTCTAACTTCAATAATAACATTTCGAGTATCATCTTTATCTTTTGGCAATAAGGCAAATTGAATATCTCTTTCAAGATTATTGACGGCTTCTTTTAAATTACTAAATTCTTCAGAGGCAATAACCTTTATTTCCTCATCAGCGTTCTTATCATTTAAAACTTCACTGAGATCTAATAGCTCTTTAACCATTTCATCTTTTTTTTTGGCTAAATCTGTAATTAGCTTTATGTCTGATAATTCTTTTGATAATTCAGCTAACTCATTAGGTTTGAGTAAAGAAGAATTAACTAGTAATTTTTCTATTTCACTCTCTCGATAAATAATTTTATCAATATTTTTTTTTAGACTCAAAGACTACTCCAACTATTTATTCAAAAAAGTCTTAATAACATTTACTGCTTCTCTAATATTCACAGGTTCTTCTGTGCCTGTAATAAGATTTTTAAGCTTTAATATTTTCATTTTCACTTCCTCTTCACCTAAAATAATCGCAAAGGAGGCATTGATTTTATTAGCTCTTTTAAACTTTTTAGACATACTGCCTGTGTATAAAATTTCTACTTTCAAATCTGCGTTAATGAGTGGTTCCATAAAAGATAAAAGTGAGAAATTAAATTCGTCAGAAACACCTAATAAAACAACATCAGGGTTATTGTTAAAATGACTTGGTACCAATAAAGATAGTCTTTCTATACCCGCTGCCCAACCAACACCGGGAGTATCTGGTCCACCTAACATTTTAGATAAACCATCATATCTCCCTCCAGCAAGAACAGTCCCTTGAGCTCCTAATTCATCCGTAATAAATTCAAATGCCGTATGACAGTAATAATCTAACCCCCTAACTAAATTTTTATCTATATCATATTTAATCCCTAATACATCTAGTCCTTCAGTAACTATTTGAAACTTATCTTTAGATTCTTGGTTTAAATAATCTAAAATATTTGGGGCATTAAAAATTATTTTTCTGTCACTCTCATTTTTTGAGTCAAGTATCCTTAGTGGGTTTTGAGATAATCTATTTATGCTATCATTAGAAAGTTCTGTCTTATAATCATTAAGATACTCTATTAAAAATTTTCTGTAATTCAGTCTACTTTCGGAATCTCCCAAAGAATTTATTTTTAGTTTTGTTGAGTTAAGCAGTCCTAATTTTAGTAAAAAATCTTTTCCAAGAGATATAACCTCTACATCAGCCATCGGATTACTTAAACCTATGCATTCTACCCCAAATTGTTTGAATTGTCTTAGCCTTCCTTTCTGTGGTCTTTCATATCTAAACATAGGGCCATAATATGAAAAACGTTTAGGAACATCTTGTATTAACCCAGCATTTAAAAAAGCTCTAACAACACCAGATGTACCTTCTGGCCTTAACATTAGCTCATCATTACTGCGGTCTTTAAAAATATAATTTTCTTTTGTTACAATATCACTTGATATTCCTAGAGGTTTTTTAAAAATTTCTGAAAATTCAAAAATTGGTGTTTCTATTTGAGAGTAACAATATTGGTTGGATATTTTTAAGGCAGTTTCAATAACTTGATTATGTTTATCTAAAACTTCAGGCAACAAATCATTTACACCTCTAACTGTTCTAAGTTTATCCATTCTAACCCTATGAATTATAATTTTTTTATTAGTATTTAATTTAAATCTGCAATTTTACTTTCAACAAATTTAACAATATAATCAGCTACGTTCTCATTCTTAATTATGTGGTCTGTAATGCCATTAACATAGATCTGATGGGTACCCTTGCCACCACCAGTTAATCCAATATCAGTTTCCTTAGCTTCACCAGGACCATTTACCACACAACCAATAATAGAAACCGTTATAGACTGAGTTATATGTTGCAATCTTTCTTCAACCTCTTGTACAGTTTTTATTACATCAAACTGTTGTCTGGCACAGGAAGGACAAGAAATTACTGTGACTCCCCTTCTTCTCAAACCTAATGATTTAAGCATCTCATAGCCAACACGTACTTCTTCTTCTGGATCAGCTGAAAGAGAAACCCTAATAGTATCTCCTATTCCAGACCACAATAAATTTCCTAACCCTATTGATGATTTTACCGTTCCTGATCTTAAACTGCCAGCTTCTGTTATTCCAATATGCAATGGGCAATCTTCTATTTGAGCAAGTTTTGCGTAAGCCGCTACAGACAGAAAAACATCAGAGGCTTTTACACTTACCTTATATTCATAAAAATCATGCTCATGAAGAATTTTTATATGTTTTAAAGCCGAATCTACTAGCGCATCTGGTGTAGGCTCACCATATTTTTCTAAAATATCTTTTTCTAAAGAACCTGCATTAACTCCAATACGAATTGAAGTTCCGTTTTGCTTTGCGGAAGCAATTACTTCTCTTACTTTATTTATATCACCAATATTTCCTGGATTAATTCTTAAGCAAGCAGCACCTGCATCAGCTGCTTCGATAGCTCTTAAATAATGAAAATGTATATCAGCAACTATTGGTACTGGAGAAACCTCAACTATTTTTTTTAAGGCTTTCGTTGAGTCTTTATCTGGACAAGAAATCCTTATTATATCTGCTCCTGCCTCAACAGATTTAAAAATTTGTTCTAACGTTGCGTCAACATCAGTGGTTAAAGTATTTGTCATCGTTTGAACTGTGATAGGAGCATCTCCACCAACAAAAACGTCTCCAACTTTAATTTTCCTAGATTTTCTTCGTTCAATATGCCTAAAAGGCCTTATATTCATGAGAATTCTCAAATTTTATAGTGAGTGGGTTTATATGACTATACTAGTATCGATTTAATTTATATTTGTTATATTTGAGAATGATTTAATATTCAATGGTTTCGCAGTGATTATTTCACCAACTTCACCAAGTTTTGCTAGAAAAGAATTACCCTGTGATAGAGATAAAACTCCTGCATTACCTGTATTAATAGTTAATCCATTAATATTTGGAACAATAAAAGTCTCACCTGGCCTCATAAGTCTTGCAAATAAAATGCTACCATTCATATCCTCAATTTCTACCCAACTGTTTCCCGAAGACTTTAGAACCATCTCAGTTTTGGGATCTCTTATATTAGCCTTAGCGGATAATTCATTAATCTTATTATTAGTACTTTCCTGAAAATTATCTTTGGTTTTTTTTGTTTCAAGAATTGTGTCAGCATTCTTTAAAATTTTCTTAATAGGCTCTACAAATTCATTTTGAACTAATATTTCTTTTTTATCAGCAAAATTTTGATTACTTTTTATGTTAGTGTTATTAACAAAATTTTCTTCAATTATCTCATAATTTAAATTGTTACTGAATTCTGGTTTTTCTATTTTTTGTTTTATGTTTGTATTTGAAGCAATGTTTGTATCCTTCCTATCACTATAATACCATCCTGAATAGACAAGAGTTGCAATTAGAAGAGAAATAACAGTCCCAACAGGTAAAATTTTGTTATTATTATTAATAGGTGATAAAAAGTTATGTTGTTCTTTATAATGAGAATTTTCTAGAGAGCTTTTGAACTCTTCTACCAAGAGATTGCTATCTAAGCCTAAGAAACGAGTATATGACCTTACAAACCCTACCTTGTAGGCTAAACTTGGTAAATCTATATCATTACCATCTTCAAAATCCTTAATAACTTTTAATTTCACTTTAAGAGAAGCAGATACTTGTTGAGATGTTAATCCTTTTTTTAATCTAGTATCTTGACAGACTTGTCCAACTGAAGAAAGTTCCCCATTATCAAAAACTTCATTTAGCACATTAGCCAAATTTGTGTCATCAATTTTAGGATCGTTAGACGAGGAATTATGTTTGCTTTTTTCACTTTTGATAGACATCATATCCCCAAAAAAGATTTATAATATAACGTGATTTACTTAAAATCAATATTTGTTTTTACGTCTAAACCTTAGTTTATTTTAATTTAAGAAAATTATGCATCTAGACCAAATGCCGAATGCAAAGATCTCATCGCTAATTCATAATAATCTGATGAGATTAAAACTGAAATTTTTATTTCACTTGTAGATATGACATGAATATTAATTTGGTTCTTGGCTAAAGTCTCAAACATTGTTTTTGCGACACCTGATTGAGTTCTCATTGCATTTCCAACTACAGAGATTTTTACTACGTTCGTTTCGCTTATAAATTTTTTAAAACCTATTTTTTCTTGGGTTTTTTTTATTGTTCTTTCTGCTAATTTCAAATCTGTTTCTGGTATAGTGAAAGTTATATCTGTAGAACCCTCATTGATGGATGAAGATTGAACTATCATGTCCACGTTTATCGAAAGATCGGCCAAGGCACTAAATATTTGTGCAGCCTGTCCTGGTTTGTCAGGAACCCCTGACAATGTTACCTTTGCTTCATTCAAGCTGTGTGCAATTCCACTTATTTCTGATTTTTCCATATAACTACCCTCTTTCAATATATGCGTTCCAGGAAGATCCTCAAAACTGCTAAGGACTCTTAGATTAACACCATATTTCATTCCTAACGCCACAGATCTAGTCTGCAAAACCTTTGCACCTTGTGATGCCAGCTCTAACATTTCTTCATATGTTATAGATTCAAGTTTTTTGGCACTCTTAACTATTCTGGGATCAGTTGTGTAAACTCCGTCTACATCAGTATAAATATCACAACGTTCTGCGCTAAATGCAGCCGCAATAGCAACTGCAGAAGTGTCAGACCCCCCCCTGCCTAAAGTTGTAATTCTGTTCTCAGAAGAAATACCCTGAAACCCCGAAATAATTGCTACTTCATTATTCTTGAAAGATTCTAAAATATTTAATGTTTTTATTTCTTCAATAACTGCTTTACCATAGGTATTTTCTGTAATTATTGGGACTTGCCAGCCTAACCAAGATCGTCCTTTTATATTTAAGTTATTAAGCGCTATAGTTAGTAACGCAGCTGTGACTTGTTCTCCAGAAGATAACACAACATCATATTCTGAATATGGAGCTAACTCTGAGGTATTATTTACTAACTCAATTAAATTATTGGTAACGCCAGACATTGCAGACACAACAACAATAACTTTATTACCTTCATCTACTTCAGACTTTATTTTATAAGAAATTTTCTTGATTTGAGGAACATCTGCAACAGAGGTACCCCCAAATTTCAATACCACAATATTCAAATTTCTGTTACCTTCAATTATGTTTACCTTAAATACAAAATTATAATATGACTAATACAGTAGACAAAAGAGAAATAGAACAATTTTCTTTATTAAGCAACCAATGGTGGAATAAGTCAGGTCCTTTTTCTGCTTTGCATAAAATGTCAAATGCCAGAATTGAATTTATAAAAACCAATGCGGTTCGAATAATTGATCATTTACAAGATGAGCCTAGTTACTTATGCGGCATTAAATGTTTGGATATTGGTTGCGGCGGTGGAATTTTATCCGAGCGTTTAACTAGACTGGGAGCAAAAGTTACAGGAATTGATGTCTCAGACAAAGCAATAAAAATAGCTACGGAACACGCAATAAAAAGTCGTTTGGAAATTGATTATAAATGTATTTCAACAGGAGAGCTTCTTAAATCTAACAAAAAAAAGTTTGTTAATAGTTTTGATATAGTTATTGCTTCAGAAGTTATAGAACACGTGAATAACAGAAATATTTTTTTATCAGATATATCAAACTTATGTAGACCAGGAGGGCTGATAATATTTACAACTATAAATAAGTCTTTTATGGGAACATTTTTGGCAAAATTTTTAGCAGAAGATATTATGAAAATCCTTCCTCATGACACTCATGACCCCGAGAAATTTATTTCTCCCGAACAACTTACCCTAGAGGCTGAAAAATATAATATAGTACTAGATAGTTTTACAGGGTTTTTGCCTACATTTGGAACTCAAGATATATCAAAAAAAGAGTTTGGAGACTTTATTTTAATGCCTAATTTAGGAGTTAATTATGGAGCAGCAGGCATCAAATTATGACTCAATGATCATCTGCCACCCATGGTATATTAAGGACATTAATTCCTTCTTCTTGTAACTCTTCAATATCTTTTTGAGTGCCATGACCATGTATTGGTTTTTCTTTTATTTTACCCTGGTTCATTGACCTAGCTTGTTTAACGAATTCATTACCAACATAAGTTGAATTTTTTTGAACCTCTTTTTTAAAAGTTCTTAGGAATGCAGTGATGTTTTTTAGATCTAATTTTTGCTGCAAATCTTGAGTTTTCTTACTAACATCTAATTTGTTTTGTTCTTTATTATTATCCAAATCACCGTTTGATAATTTATTTAAATTTGGTGTAGTTAATAATTTTATTACATCCTCTCCACCACAGGTTGGACAACTCAACAAACCTAATTTTTTTTGTTTTTCATAAGATTCTATATTTTGAAACCAAGCTTCAAATTCATTCTCTTTCGAACAATAAATAGATTTGCATCTCAATTTATATTTGATCATTTTTCTTAAAATTTACCACAACAATGTTTGTATTTTTTACCTGAGTCACACAATGGACAAATTGCATTTCTCTGTATTTTTTTATTACTATCTGAATGTCTAATTACGTTTGAGTTCTCTTGTTCCATTGCCTGTTCTGTTTGTATTTCAATATGAGAGAGCACTGATGTAATAGTCTTTCTCAATTTATCAAGCATCCCTTCAAATAGTTCAAAAGATTCCTTTTTATATTCATTTAATGGATCTTTTTGTGCATAAGCTCTTAAACCTATTGATTGTCTTAATTGATCAAGCACTAATAGATGGTCTTTCCAACCTTGGTCTAATACCTGTAATAATAATGTTTTTTCTGCTTGTCTAAAAATTTCAATACCGAATTTTACAGCTCTCTCTGCCATAAAAGCATCTGAAAACTCAATTAATCTATTAATTATCTCTTTTTCAATGATTCCATCTTCTTTAACCCAGTCACTTATTGGAACTTCGATACCTAAAAAATTTTTACTTTCAACGGTTAAAGTGTCTACGTCCCATTCATCATGATAACTTTCTTCAGGAATAGAATTATAAACTAACGTCTCTATTACCTGATGCCTCATATCTGTAATCATTTCGCTAATGTCATTAGACTTCATTATTTCTTTTCTTTGGTCAAAAATAACTTTTCTTTGATCATTCATGACATCATCAAATTTTAATAATTGTTTTCTTATTTCAAAATTATGAGCTTCAACTTTACTTTGAGCTTTTTCAACCGCTTTATTAATCCAAGGATGAATAATGGCCTCACCTTTTTCTAAACCAAGCTTGCCTAACATTGTCTCTAGTCTTTCTGAGCCAAATATTCTCATCAGATCATCTTGCAATGAAAGTAAAAACTTGGAGCTTCCTGGATCACCTTGTCTTCCTGTTCTTCCTCGGAGTTGATTATCGATTCTTCTACTTTCATGTCGTTCTGTACCAATCACAAACAAACCACCTGCATCTAGAGCCACTGTTTTCTTATCTTCTATATCAGTTTTTAATTTTTCAAAATTCTCATCATTAATATCTGAATCACCAATCTCTTTAGTTTTTCGTATTTCTAAATTTCCGCCTAACTGAATATCAGTGCCTCTACCGGCCATATTTGTAGCTATAGTTACAGCACCTGGGAGGCCAGCATAACCAATTATTTGAGCTTCTTGTTCATGAAATTTTGCATTTAGAACTTCGTGTTTTATATTTTTTGCTTCTAATAATTTTGATAATATTTCAGATTTTTCAATTGAAACGGTTCCAACCAAAACAGGCTGTTGATTTTTTTGGCAATCTTCAATAAGAGTTACAACAGCTTGATCTCTTTCTTCGTTAGTCTTGTAAATTTCATCATTACTATCAATCCTAGCAACTTTTAAATTTGTAGGAATTTCAATAACAGATAAACTATAAATTTCAGAGAACTCGCCTTCTTCGGTAAGAGCCGTACCAGTCATTCCAGATAGCTTTGGGTACATTCTAAAATAATTCTGAAAAGTAACACTCGCTAAAGTTTGATTTTCTGGCTGAACTGTTATTTTTTCCTTAGCCTCGATAGCTTGATGTTGACCTTCTCCAAAACGTCGACCTTCCATCGCGCGACCTGTGAACTCATCAATAATAATTACATTGTCATTTCTAACCATATAATGTGTATTTTTCTTAAATAACTTATGGGCTCTTAAGGCCTGATTTATATGATGCAACAATGACACGTTTTTAACATCAAAAAGACTTCCATTTTCCATTATTTTTTCAGAAATCAAAGCTTTTTCAATATTATTTATACCTTGGTCTGTTAGGTTACAGGTTCTTTGTTTTTCATCTAGTTCATAGTCATTTTCTTTGAGTAAAGGTATAAATTTATCAATTGAATTGTATAAAACAGAGGAATCCTCAGAGTGACCTGAAATGACTAACGGTGTTCTAGCCTCATCAATCAAAATTGAATCCACTTCATCAACAATAGCAAAATTAAAAGGTCTCTGAACCATCTCTTCGAGACTATACTTCATATTATCTCTCAGATAATCAAATCCAAATTCGTTGTTAGTCCCATATGTTATATCACAGTTATATGCGGCTCTTCGTTCATTATCATCCATATCAGATATAATGCACCCAACTGAAACGCCTAAAAAATTATAAATCTGTCCCATCCATTGGGAATCTCTTCTTGCCAAATAATCATTAACTGTTACTACATGAACGCCCTTCTCCTCTAATGCATTTAAATAACAAGCTAATGTAGCGACTAAGGTTTTACCCTCTCCTGTTTTCATTTCAGCAATTTTACCTTCATGAAGAACTAATCCGCCCATTAATTGTACATCAAAATGTCTCTGATTTAATGTCCTCTTTGCTGCTTCTCTAACAACAGCAAAAGCCTCAGGTAAAACAGATATAATTGTCTCTTTATCGGAAAGTCTTTTTTTGAACTCAACTGTCTTGAGTTTTAAATCATTATCTGAAAGAGATTCAAAGTTTTTTTCTAGCTTGTTAATAATATCAATTGTGGGTTTGTATTTTTTAATTTGCCTATCATTAGCTGACCCAAAAAATCTAGATGTTATTTTGCTGAACATTTAAAGTTCTCCAATGGTACTATCGTGTGTACATCTTATTTATTAATATGAGTAGAAAAGATCAACCCTTGTAAAGATTATAAAAAAATCTATAAATAAAGTAACTATATAATTGGAATATAACTAAATGTCTTCTTTTAAAATAATTTTTCTTGTTGCTAAAATAATTCTTACTTTGTCAATAACTGCGGCTTCAGCAAAGGATCTCAATAATATTGTTGCAGCTAAAGTTAATGACCATATTATTTCTGCTCAAGATGTTCTGAACGTGATAAATACATTACCTCAAAACATTAAAAAAAAGCCATTGCCTGAAATTTATCCAAGAGTTGTAAACGAATTAATCAATCAGTATCTAATAACTAAGCAAGCTTATAATGAAAAATTAGATTTAGATCAAAAGGTGATAAACTTAGTTAAAAAAAGCCAAGACAAGATCTTGGCAAAGTATTGGCTTAATAATTATATAAAAAATGAGATTAAAGAAGAAAAAATAAAAACCTTCTATAATAATTATCTTAAATCATTCCAGACATTTAAAGAAGCAAATGCCAGCCATATTCTTGTTAAAAACAATGAGGAAGCTAGAGCTATTATAAAAAAAATTAATAATAAAGCCAAATTCTCCGAATTAGCTAAAACTCATTCAACTGGTCCTTCTGGTAAAAATGGAGGTAACTTAGGTTGGTTTGGCCCAGGTCAAATGGTAAAGGAGTTTGAACAAGCTACTTTTTCATTAGAAAAAGGAGAGATTTCTCAAGAGCCAGTCAAAACTAAGTTTGGGTTTCATATTATTAAGTTAAATGATATCAGGGATGCAAAACCCAAAAAATTAGAAGAAATTAAACAAAATATTATTGACAAAATCACAAAAATTTCACTTTCAAACCTTGAAAATGAAATTAGGAATAATCAAAAAATTAAAATAATTAACTTTGAAGACATTGTAAAAAAAGTAAACAAGTAAAATGCTCAATAATCAATATGTTTGATAATAGAATGAATGAATATACAAGCTTTCAAAATTTAAAAATATCAACTTGTTTTTCTGGTATTAAAAAATCACCTAACAATGAGCATGATTTACTTTTAATTGAATTTGAAAAAGCATCTTCAGTAGCTGGAGTCTTTACAAAATCTCTAACCTCGAGTGCATCTGTCAACCAGTGTAGGGATTGTCTTAACTCTGAAGAGCAATCCACTGTTAGAGCTATTGTTGTCAATTCTGGAAATGCAAATGCATTTACCGGAGAAAAAGGTGAGGAAACTGTTCTAGAAATTAGAAAATTTCTTTCCTACAAATTAAATTGTAACATTAATCAAGTTTATACAGCTTCAACGGGAGTTATTGGAGAACAGTTAGATTCTAGTAAAATTATTAATCATATAAAAAATTTATCTCCATATGATCCACCTAATTGGTCAGAAGCCGCCAAAGCAATTAAAACAACCGATACATTTCCCAAAATAGCCAAAAGGACGTGTAAAATTGATAATGCTAAAATAGAAATAGTTGGTATTGCGAAAGGATCAGGTATGATTGCGCCTAATATGGCGACTATGCTAGGGTTTTTATTTACTAATGCAAACTTACCATCTAACGTCTTGCAAAAAATACTTGAAATAGAAAATGAAAAAACCTTTAATTCTATTACTGTAGACAGTGACACATCAACAAGTGATACCGTGTTATTGTCTGCAACTAGAACTGCTAATCATGTACCTATAAACAAATATTCTGATAAAAGACTTAAAGATTTCAAAAAAAATATATCTAGTCTGATGCTTGAACTTGCTCAATTAATCGTAATTGATGGAGAAGGTGCCTCTAAATTTATTACCATAAAATTAGAAGGAGCTTCTTCAACAAAATCTGCAAAGAAAATTGCATTTTCAGTTGCTAACTCTCCTTTAGTTAAAACAGCAATAGCAGGTGAGGATGCAAATTGGGGTAGAATTATTATGGCTATTGGTAAATCTGGTGAAAAGGCTAATAGAGATAAGATTAAAATATATATCGGTAATGAACTAGTTACTAGTAATGGCATGGTTAGTAAAAACTATTCAGAACAAAAAGCTACCGAACACTTAAAACAAAAGGAAATTATTTTAACTATTGATGTTGGAGTTGGAAAATCCAAAGCCACTGTTTACACTTGTGATTTAACTCATAAGTATATTGAAATTAATGCAGACTACAGATCATAAAAATATAAAAACAGTAGTATGTATTGCTCTCATAAGCGAGAATGATCAAATTCTGATATCTAAGCGACCTCCTAAAAAGCATTTATCTGGATTTTGGGAGTTTCCTGGAGGTAAAGTTGAAGCAGGAGAAACT
The DNA here is from genome assembly GCA_937142855.1 of uncultured Alphaproteobacteria bacterium. GTDB lineage: Bacteria > Pseudomonadota > Alphaproteobacteria > Puniceispirillales > Marisalimonadaceae > Marisalimonas. The sequence goes on from CAKZQZ010000001.1 coordinate 18,425, forward strand.
CCAGAAAATGCTCTAATTAGAGAAATTAAAGAAGAATTAAACATTGACATAAGTAGGAATTGTATTGCTCCCCTCACTTTTAGCGAATTTGATTATAATAATTTCCATTTGTTATTACTCTTGTATGTTTGTAGAAAATGGGAGGGTGAACCTCAATCTATGGAAAAAAATTTGCTGAAATGGGTTAAACCAAATATGCTAAGAGAATATAAAATGCCTCCTGCTGATGATGCTTTGATATATTCTATCCAAGACTTATTTTATTGACTTTGTAGGGAATGAATAATGAATAAAAATAATAAGGTAATTATATATACAAGCTCCTTATGTGGTTTTTGTTACAGAGCAAAATCTTTGCTGAAAAAAAAGAATATTAATTTCGAAGAAATTGATGTTGATTTTGATTATAAAAAAAAAGTTGAAATGATCCATAAATCTAATGGTAGAACATCCGTTCCCCAAATATTTTTTGGAGACGAACACATTGGAGGATGTGACGACTTATTTGAACTTGATAAAAGAAACGAACTAGATAATTTGTAATTTATGAGCAATTACTTATCAATCGCTTGTCTTCAATATGCTTCCACTAAAGACGAAAATAAAACTTTAGAAATTGTGGAAAGATTGATAGTTGAAGCTGTTAATTTAGGTGCTGAATTAATAGCTTTGCCGGAATGCGCAACATCACTGCATGAAAATTCTACCGTTACAAAAGAGTTTGCTTCAAATGAAGATGAAAGTATAAGTCTAAATTTTTTAAAAAAATCTGCAAAATTTTATTCACTCTATATTTTAGTTGGTTCGTTACCAATTAAATATAAAGATAAGTTAGTTAATAGGTCTTTTTTGATTGCTCCAAACGGAAGAGTTGTTAGTAAATATGATAAAATTCATCTATTTGATGTTAAATTGCCTAATGGCGATATTTTTAAAGAGTCAGACACATATTTAAATGGAAAAAAAGCTATCATTGCAAAGATAGAGGCAAAAACCATTAATATTGGGATGACCATATGTTATGATGTTCGTTTTCCAAGTCTATATCAAGATTTAGCTGAAAATGGTGCACACATTATTACTGTACCATCTGCTTTTTCCTCACTAACCGGACCAATTCACTGGCACACTTTGTTAAAGGCCAGAGCTATTGAAACAGGATGTTTTATAATTGCTCCAGCTCAAAATGGAATTCATGAGTGTGGCAGAAAGTCCTATGGTCACTCACTAATAATTTCACCATGGGGCAAAATTTTAGCAGATGGTAAAGACAATGATGGAGTAGTTTTTTATAAAATAGATTTAACAGATGTCGATAAATTTAGAAAATCAATACCCTCATTACATTCAAAAATAAAATACTTAACCAATTTTTAAATACTTTTCTTCTTTTAATTTAATCAGATCACTCTGACTTAATTCTTGTAAGGCCTCTAATCTTCTTTCAATTACGTCTCCTATTTCATTGATTGCCATTTTAGTATCTCTATGAGCCCCTCCGACTGGCTCTGTAATAATTTCATCGATAATACCAAATTTAAACATATCCTGAGCTGTTAATTTAAGCGCTTCAGCTGCTATATTTGCCTGATCTGAACTTCTCCATAAAATTGAAGAGCAACCCTCAGGTGATATTACAGAATATATTGCATGTTCTAACATCAATGTATTATTAGCAACAGCAAGTGCAACCGCACCACCAGAACCACCTTCACCAGTAATAATAGAAATTGTGGGCACACTAATTTCTAAACTTTTTTGAATACAACTTGCAATTGCTTGAGCTTGTCCTCTCTCTTCAGCTCCTTTTCCTGGATAGGCACCTGCAGTATCAACAAACATTAATACTGGCAACGAGAATTTATTAGCTAGATCCATCAATCTTATAGCTTTCCTATAACCTTCAGGTCTAACCATTCCAAAGTTTTTGCTAATTCTATCAGTAGTGTTTTTACCCTTATCAATTCCAATAACAATAACACTTTTTTTACGAAAAAAAGCTGTACCGCCAGTTAAAGCGTTATCATCTGAAAAATTTCTATCTCCAGAAAGGGGGATATAATCATCAAATAAATTTTTTACAATATCTTGAAAATGAGGCCGTTCTGGATGCCTGGACACCTGAACTTTTTGCCAAGGTGTAAGCTTGGAATATGTAGATTTTAATTCTTGAGCGACGGCACCTTGAAGCTTACCTATTTCTTCAGCAATATTAATATCTCCTCCAGAAGATAAATGTCGTAACTCTTCTATTTTTCCTTCAAGGTCAGAAATCTGTTTTTCAAAAGATAAAAAATGTTTAATCATGATTAGTTACTTTCTAAATACTAAATTTTAATATTTTTTAAGGGATGAATATCTTTTATTAGCCCCGCCAATCTTTCTGACTTCACATGTGTATATATTTCAGTAGTACTAATGTCAGCATGTCCTAAAAACTTTTGCAATGATCTTAAGTCAGCTCCACGGTTTAATAAATGAGTAGCGAAGCTATGTCTAATTATATGCGGAGAAACATCTTTATTAATTCCTATACTTTTTGATAAATCTAAGAAATCTTTGTAAATAGTTTGTCGAGAAACGAAATCTTTACTGTTTTTTTTAGGAAACATATATTTATTATTTAAAAAACACTTTAGGCTAGATCTAAGATGTAACCACTCAACAATTATACTTTTAGCCTCTTTATTGAAAGCAACAATTCTGTAGACTTCTCCCTTACCTTTAATTTGAATTTTGTCATTGATTTTAATAAAGTCTGTTAAGTTAAGACTTAAAAGTTCACTTATTCTCATTCCTGTTGAATACAATATTTCTAATATGGTTAAAGTTCTTAAAGCTTTCATTTGTTTAAGAAGGGTATCATTTTTTAATCCATAATAGTTTTCTTTTGCTTTAGTAATAAGATCTAAAATTTGGGCTTCAGATAAAGCGTTAGGCAACTTTTTATCTTTTTTATATGTGTCCAAGTTATTTAGAGGATTATTTGTGATATAGTTTTCATCTTTTAAAGTTTGATAAAATTGCGATATTGAAGATAATTTTCTAGTTAAAGAATTAGCTTTATAATTTTTAGACCTTAAAAACGTGAAATATTCTATAAAATCACCTTCGTTAGCTTCTAATAACTTTATTTTTTTTTTGCTTAACCATTCAAGTGTCAAGTTAACGTCCAATTTATATGCGCTTATTGTATTTTTAGATAAACCTTTTTCTAAACTATTAATACTTAAAATTTCATTAATTAGATCGGTATCTTTTATATTTTTTTTTTTCATTTTTCTATATTTAGTAACTTATCAATTTTGACGACATTACCTCGTAAGTGATATTATTAGCTAAATCTTCAAGCCCAATTTTATATAGTGACGATTTAATAGTTATTAAATTATTTAAGTCAAAGTCAATTAATGGTGCATCAGAAATTAGTCTTGCTACAAGTAAAACAGTCAAAGATTTCTGGTTTTTGTCAGATGCTTGTTTAATGCTTTTAGCTAAAATAAAATTTTTAATATTATTAGCCCCCTCCCACTTAATATCTACCCCATTATCAAAACTAGCGTCATCAATAGTGTTTATATAATCCAACCAGTTTACAGATGAAGGTTGAATCATCCCTGCTCTTTCAACTGTTGGAATTAAAAGCCAAGCATTTTCTTTTAACACAAAATCCCAATCCCACTCATAACCTTTTTTTAACATAATCATATTGGCTAACTTGTTATCAGGAAAAGAATTAGGATTTGCAGTGACTTTTAACTCTTCAATAGTGTCAATTAGATTTTTTGTTAAGGATGCACTATCAATTTCTTTTAAAATTGGCAGATAAAGCTTAACTACCTCATTAAACCTTCCATTTTTTGCTTCCAACTTAATAAAATCTATAATTGATTGTGTTTGTATTAATTCATCTTTTAAACCAATGATTGAAAACCAAACGTTTGCTCTATTGTAGGTATTAGGTTCTTTTGAATAATTAATTAAGGCCGTCTGAACATCAACTTTACCATCAGCAACATATTTATAATTTTCAATAATTGTTTCAACTTCAATGTCAGTATAATTAATCTTTCTATCTATGAGAAATGATTTTGCCTTAGGGGTTAAATAATTAAGGGTCAACAAGGAATCAGTATACTCAATACCAAGATGTGCTACATAGTCTAGTTCGATGGATAGCTTTAAAGAATCCATCATCACCAGATGGATAGGTCTAATTTGTGAAACTTGATTTTGAAGATTAAAACTTTTCTTTTGATCATAAACGTAATTGAATAAATTTTCAAAGATTTGATTAGAAAAACCCCTTGATTTTATCAAATCTAAAACAAATTCAGATTGATCTCTTTTTCCATCTAATATTAAACAAAAGACTCTTCCCATTTGCCAGAAATCTTCAGAGGTATTCTTTGATTTTTCATTAATATATTTACATGCCTCTTTATCTTTAACATTGAAAAGTTCAAACTCAACCTGCCACCTCTTCCACAAACCCCACTTTTTAGTATCAGGAAGTTGCTTTACTAATTGATATAATTTTTTACTATCCCCGGCACTTTTAATTTTTAGTAAACGTGTTTCTATAAATTTTATAATATTTTCTGTGTTTCCTGTTGGTGGATTAGAAGTACTAAGATACATTTGGTTTAAAAAGTGTTGTAAGGACTTACTTGTGACCACGTCAGGAATATAATTTAAATTTTCAACAATTTCTGTTGCTTCTAGATTTTCCCAAATATCTAAACCCATAAAAGTATTAATCTCGGTTGTTACCCCAAGTGAACCCAGGGATGGCTTTGTTAATTTGCTGACCTGAATATTTGTTTTTTTTAAAATAGATTTTTCTTTACCCGAAACAGCATCATTACTTTGAGCGTAAGCGCTCAGAGCAGAAAATCCTAAAATTAGAACTAAACTATATTTTAAAAAACTTAAATAGGAGCCGATATATAAAGTATAATTAATTAGTGGATTCATCATTTACATCTAATATTTTTTTTTCTAGCTTGCTAGGTGCTGGCATATCAGCGTAATTTACAATGGCTATTGCAGCAAAAACAACTAAAATAGTAATAATTATAACAGCCTTATAACTTTTCATTTCAAACCTCAATTAAGGGATGGACTATAAATATCAATTATGGCGAGTTTTTGTCTAATAATTAAAGCATCTACTTCAATTTAAATTTTAAAATGTTAATGTAAATAAACCTAAATTACTAATTATAAATATGTGTAACAAAAAAGAAAAAGAAAACCAAATTCTAAGTAACAAAAAAATTTTTACTCTTATTGGCATGATGGGTACTGGAAAATCTAAATTTGGTCGTTTAGTGGCTAATAATCTTGCATACAAGTTTTATGATGTAGATACATTGATTGAAAGTGATCAAAAAAGTACAATAAAAACAATTTTTCAAGAAAAAGGAGAGTCTTTTTTTCGAAAAATTGAAAAAAATACAATAAAAAATTTAATTGCAAATGTTACAACAAAAGAAGAAAAATCGATTTTAAGCTTAGGTGGTGGCGCTTTTGATGATCAGGAAACTCGAGACAGATTGCTTTCAAACACATATGTTATTTGGCTAAATACACCAGTTGACATATTAGTAAAAAGAGTAGGTAATGGTTCAAAAAGACCAATGTTAAAAGGTGATGTAAATGCTTCAATTAATGATCTTTTATCTAAAAGGATTAGATACTACTCTACTTGTCACTACCAACTAAACACACATGATCTTAGTGAAAACCAGATTCTCCATAAAATTTTGACAAAAATATCAAATAAAAAAAGTAATTAGTATGAAATCAAAAATATTAAATGTTTCTTTTAACGAAGATTTTAGTAAAAAATCATATAATATTCATATAGGTACCGATTTAATATTAAACCCTAAAATTATATTAAGAAAATTTATTGAGAAAAGAAAAATTATTATCATTCATGATAGCTATTTTTCACTTCAAGATAATAAGAATAAATATCTTTATAAATTTGTAGAATCTATAAAGGAATATTCTAGCAATGTTTACTTATTAAGTATTCCAGGTGGAGATAAAACAAAAGATATTTTTCATCTAAATAAATTAATTGAAAATATATTGTCTTTTGAAATAGATAGAGAAAGTTTGATAATTGCTTTTGGCGGAGGTGTTGTTGGTGATATAGCAGGATTTGTGTCAGCAATAATATTGAGAGGTATTAATTTTGTTCAAGTACCAACTACACTTTTATCTCAAGTAGATAGCTCAATTGGAGGCAAAACTGGTATAAACTCTAAAATTGGTAAAAATTTAATAGGTGCTTTCCATCAACCCCTGGCGGTAATTTCTGATATGAATGTTCTTGAATCTTTGCCAAAAAGAGAGTTTAATGCGGGTTTAGCTGAAGTTATAAAGTATGGATTGATAAAAGATATTTCTTTTTTTGAGTGGTTAGAAAAGGAATATAAAGATATAATAAGACTCAATCAATTAAAGTTACAAACTATTGTCACAAAATCTTGTGAGATCAAAGCTGAAATCGTTAAAAATGACGAAAAAGAAAAAGGAGAAAGAGCCTTACTTAATCTTGGGCACACTTTTGCTCACGCAATTGAATATTTTGGCAATCATGATGGAAGAATTATTCATGGAGAGGCAGTTTCAATAGGTATCTGTTTAGCCTTGAAATTTTCATATTTTTTAGGATTTTGTAGAGAAGAAGATCTTAAGAGGGTGGCCAATCTTTTTGAAAAATTTAATCTTCCTACATCCTTTAATAACTTCAAAAATTTATCTTTATCATCTGCAAAATTGATAGAAAGATTTAAATTTGATAAGAAAAATAAACAAAATCAATTAACATTTATTTTAAACAAAGGTATAGGAAAATCTTTTGTACATAATAATGTAGACATAAATGATTTAACTCAATTCTTAGATAAAGAAATTTAATGCCAGATTTATTTATTTTTATATTTAATATTTTTTTATTAATTCTACTTTCAGCTTTTTTTTCCAGCTCAGAAACAGCGTTAACCGCTGTATCGGAAGCTAGAATCCATGAATTGGCTCTTCAAGGAAACAAAAAGGCAAGCACCATAGAAAAAATTTTAGCAAAAAAAGAAAAAATGATAAGTACGATATTAATTGGAAATAACCTTGTAAACATTGTTGTATCTGTTTACGCAACAAGCTTTGCTATTAGTTTTTTTGGTCAATTTGATCTCGTTTTTATAACTATTTTGTTAACCATATTTCTTGTTATTTTTGCAGAAGTAATCCCCAAAACATATGCTTTTAGTAATGCAGACAAACTAGCTCTTAACGTAGCACCAGTGATAGATTTTTTTATTTTTATTTTAACCCCAGCCACCTTTATTACTGAAAGGTTAGCAAGAATTGTATCAAAACCAACTGTTAAAGATGAAGAGGCAAAAACAGAAGAGCTTAGAGGAATGATAAGATTACATGCTGGAAACGAAAGTAGAGACAAAGAACGAAGTAAAATGATGTCTAGTATGCTTGATATGGATGATGTAACTATAGAAGCTGTGATGACGCATAGAGGTGGTGTCACTATGATTGATATAGAAGAAGAACCTGAAACTGCCTTTAAAATTATTGGCGAGAGTCCATACACAAGGATACCGATCTATTCTGGAAGCCCTGACAATATTATAGGTATTCTTCACGCAAAAGAATTGTTCAGAACTTTAAGAAGAAGAAATTTTAAGGGTATAAATAGCATCAAATTATCTGAATTGATGAGCCAACCGTATTTTGCCCCAGAAACAACTCTGTTATTAGATCAGTTAGAAGTCTTTAAAACAAGAAGAGAGCATTTTGCAGTAGTTGTTGATGAGTATGGCGATTTCAGAGGGATTGTAACACTAGAAGATATCATAGAAGAAATTGTAGGCGAAATTGATGATGAAACAGACATCAAAGTTAAAGGTGTTAAAGCACAACCAGACGGTTCATTTATTATTGATGGATCGGTGACAATAAGAGATCTAAACAGATCTCTCGGCTGGTATCTTCCAGATCAAAATGCGAATACAATAGCAGGTCTTGTTTTACATGAATCAAGAACCATTCCAGAGCCAGGCCAAGAATTTAGATTTCATAATATACGATTTAGAATTCTTCAGAAGAAAGCTAATTTTATTTCTCAATTGCGATTGTGGAATGAATTAGGGATAAAAAGCTAAAATTATTTCGATTGATTTAAGAAAACTCTTCAACAGTTAAAGCTCTAATTGTTACCGAGTGTAGATCTGACAAATACTCTTCTTTCAGAGATTGATTAACCATTCTATGTCTATCTATTTTACTTTTATTATTAAAAATTTTTGAGACTATTACTATTTCAAAATGACTTTCTACATTCTCTTGAAAGCTCTGGTGACCTCTATGTTCTTCAGAAACATCAAGAACAGAAAAATAATATGGTGCAAAACCTTCTTTAATAATTTTTTCAATCTTTGATCGTCTTTTCATTTTAAGGTCCAATATTATGATAATAATTTAAAAAAGTTAATTACAAACTTGCACCTATTACTACATAATCTTATAACAATATTAAAGAAATTTAAAATTATGCTAGATACAAAACAAAAAGAAAACACTCACAGAAATTGTTTCAACCCAGATTGTGACGAGCTTGGAATATACCCTGCTCCAAAGTCTAGAGAAAACTTAAGAGAATATTTATATTTTTGTATTAATTGTATTAGAGAATTTAATAAATCATGGAATTATTTTAAAGGGCTTAATGAACAGGAATTAGAAATTGAAATCCGAAAGTCTACAACATGGGACAGGCCTAGTTGGAAGTTTGGAACTAAGACCTTGAACTATGATTTTGAGAGAGCTTTTAAAGATTTTGATGAACAAAAAAAGTCTAATCAAAAAAATAATATTTCAAAAAAATTACAAAATTCTTATAAGTTATTAGACTTAGATATAAATAGTTCATTAGATGAAATTAAAGGAAAATATAAGGTTTTAGCAAAAAAATGGCATCCTGATGTTCAAAAAAAAGAGGAAGCTGAATATAATCAAAATAAATTTATAGATATTACAAACGCTTACAAAGCTATTTTAAAATCTTTTACTGAAACAAAAAAATAAAATACATAAATTTGGAGAATAATAATGAACGAAGTTAGTTTAACTAACAATATGGATTTCGACCCTGAAACATTCCCAAACTCACTAACTACAGTTATAGATGCTGAAAAAGTGTTTGGTTTTAAGACTAATATGAAAATCTTAGGATTTAAGGAAAAAACAAAATTTGTTCCTGAAGTGGATGACTCCTATTTGTTTGATGAAGTTACTACTAAAGCAATACTTGCTGGGTTTTGTTACAACAGAAGGGTAATGATACAAGGGTACCATGGTACTGGAAAATCAACTCATATAGAGCAGGTTGCAGCAAGGTTGAATTGGCCATGTGTAAGGGTTAACCTCGATAGTCATATAAGCCGTTTAGACCTTGTAGGTAAAGACGCTATTGTTTTAAAAGATGGGAAGCAAGTAACTGAATTTAGAGAGGGTGTTTTACCCTGGGCGCTTCAAAACCCTGTTGCTATTGTATTTGACGAATATGACGCAGGTAGGGCAGATGTTATGTTTGTTATTCAAAGAGTTCTAGAAGTTTCTGGAAAACTAACTTTGCTTGATAATAATAGAGTAATAAACCCTCACCAAAACTTTCGTTTATTTGCAACGGCCAATACGGTTGGATTAGGTGATACAACTGGTTTATATCATGGAACACAACAAATTAATCAAGGCCAAATGGATAGATGGTCAATAGTTTCAACTCTTAACTACTTGTCTTCAGATGCAGAAGAAAAAATTATAATTTCTAAGGTTCCTAACTTTAATACTAAAGACAAAAGAGAAATTATTAAATCTATGGTTTCAATAGCAGAATTAACAAGAAACGGCTTTATATCAGGAGATCTGTCTACTGTTATGTCTCCAAGAACAGTCATAACATGGGCAGAAAATACTAATATTATAGAAGATATTGATTTAGCTTTTAAACTCACTTTTTTTAATAAATGTGATGAGATGGAAAGGCCAATAGTTTCGGAGTATTATCAAAGATGTTTTGGAAGAGACTTAATTGATATAGAGAAAAAAACTGACATTTAATGACAAAAAAATTAGATAATACACAATTTCAAAATGCAACCGCCTCTACTCTTAAAGCTGTATCTGGTAATTTAGAAAATGAAAGAGAAATCAAGTTTTCTGGGAACACCAGTTATTTATCCACAAAAGAAATACGTCTACCACAAATTCTTAAAGATTTAGATAATAAACAACTAACTAAATTACGAGGAGAAGCAGATAAAATTGCTTTAAAATTAAAATATCATGATCCTGCATTATTCAGCAAACTCCTACCCTCTTCTGACTTATCCTCTCAGATATTTAAATTAGCTGAAGATGCGCGCATAGAAGCAGTTGGAGCCAAGCATTTTTCTGGTATTAAAAATAACCTGCAAAGTTTGATAGTTGAACAATATAAGGAAACTATTTTGCCTATTCCAGGAGGGGATGACAAAGAGGCTCTTGTTAAAGCATTACATCTTGTAATAAGAGAGAAAATTACAAAATCTGATGCACCATCAAATACTTCTATTTCTTTAGAAAAATGGCGACCATGGATTAATAGTAAAATTGGTAATTTACTTAACCAACTTCAAGAAAATATTGCTAACCAAGAAAAGTTTGCAGCAAAAACCAAAGAGTTATTGACGGCTCTTAAGGCCGAAATTGGGGAAACAGATTCTAACAATAATGGTGACAATGAAGAAGATAGTGAAGACACAAACTCTGAAGAAAGTGACGACAACGATAACTCTTCTCAAAATGAAGGTGATGATGATCAAGAAGCTGGGTTAGATGGTGGCAGCGACTCACAAGAAGATGAGGGTCAAATTGAAGGAGATGTTCAAGATGGTGATGCTGAAGATCAAGATGGTGATAGCGAAGGAGAAATTCCTTCTAATCCCCTTCCAGGTTATAACCAAGGAAAAAATAACTTAGAGCAAAATTATAAAGTTTTTTCTACAAAATATGATGAAATAGTGAATGCCACTGAACTCTGTGAAGAGGATGAGTTAACTAGACTGAGAGCAACACTTGACAAACAACTAGAAGTTCTTCAAGGGGCAATAGCAAGATTAGCTAATAAACTCCAAAGAAAATTACAAGCTAAACAAAATAGATCTTGGAATTTTGATCTTGAAGAAGGAATGCTAGATGCTTCTAAATTATCTAGAATAATTACTCAGCCACTTTTTCCACTTTCTTATAAACAGGAAAAAGATATGAAGTTTAGAGATACAATAGTTACATTGCTTATAGATAATTCTGGTTCTATGAGAGGACGACCAATAACGATTGCAGCCATTTGTGCAGATATAATGGCAAGAACTTTAGAAAGATGTGGCGTAAAAGTTGAAATATTAGGATTTACTACAAAAGCTTGGAAAGGAGGGCAATCAAGAGAACAATGGATCAATGATGGAAAACCTACTTACCCTGGGCGACTAAATGATTTAAGACATATAATATATAAGCCAGCTGATGCACCCTGGAGAAGGGCAAAAAATTCTCTTGGTTTAATGCTCCGTGAGGGAATTCTTAAAGAAAATATTGATGGAGAAGCCTTAATTTGGGCTCATGATAGGTTATTAGGAAGATTAGAAGATAGAAAGATTCTTATGGTAATAAGTGATGGTGCACCTGTAGATGATACAACCTTATCTTCAAATAGTGGAAATTATCTAGAACTTCACTTAAAAGAAGTTATTTCCTTTATTGAAAACAAATCACCAGTCGAGTTGGTTGCTATTGGAATTGGACATGATGTTACTAGATATTATAACAAAGCTGTCACTTTAACTGACGCTGAACAACTTGGTGGAGCTCTTACAGAACAACTAGCTGATTTGTTTAATGAGGAATGATCTAGCTATCTTGTGCAGTGTTTTTGGAAGTTTTTAAAATAGACTTTTTTACGGCTAATGCCTCTGGTGCTAGAACCCTATTACTCGTTTTTTTAAGATAGTCATCTAGACCACCATTTTTTTCGACTGACTTAAGTGCATGAACACTTACCTTCATATTAATGAATTTATCTAGAGTTTTACTAAAAAATTTAACACTCTGGAGATTTGGTAAAAATTTTCTTTTTGTTTTATTTTTTGCATGGCTAACATTATTACCACTCATAACATTTTTACCAGAAATTTCACATACTCTAGACATCAATAACCCCTTAATTAGAATGACGATTTATAAAATATGGTTTCATAAAGGTCAAGCAAAATGCTTTTGTAAACTATTTTTTATTATTTTTTTTAAAATTCATTCCATTTAGCGCCATTTGCATGGCATCTTCTGGATTGTCTGCTATTCCTCGTATGTCATCGATTTTTTCTAAGTTATCTCTTTTCATTAACCCTAATAGCCCTTTTATTATCTTATCTCCAATTAAGGGACCTTCAAAAGTCATAGATGAATATAGCTGCACCAAATTTGCACCACATAATATTTTCACATAGGCTGTTTTGGCATCACAAACACCACCTGCTGCTATTAAGTAAAGTTTATAACTATTATTTTTTATTATTTTATTACTCATAGATAAAAGAGATGTAGATTTATTAAAAAGTGGAACACCAGATAGTCCACCAATTTCTTTGGAGTTTTTAGATTTTAGGTTTTTGCTTCTATCTATAGTAGTGTTAGAAATTATGAGGCCTGTTATTTTTAATTTAACTGCCTTGTTAATAATTGTTTCTAAATTATCAAAAGAAATATCAGGTGCAATTTTTAGGAATATAGGAATCCCCGAACTGTTAAGCTTTGAATTAGCTATTCCTTTTTTTACAGCCTTTATAACTTTTCCTAAAAGGTCACTTTCATGAAAATCTCTTAAATTGGGAGTGTTGGGAGAAGAAATATTAATAGCTATATAATCCCCAAATTGAGATAAATTTTGAGATAGAATTTCATAATCCTTAAACCTATCATGGCTATCTTTATTAGGACCAATATTAATACCTAGAACAAAATCACTACCTACGGGATGTATTTTTCTATACTGTTCAAGTTTTTTTTTAGCTTCATCCATACCTAAGTTGTTAAACCCATTACGGTTTATTATTGCTTGATCTTTTTCTAATCTAAATACTCTTGGTTTCGGGTTTCCATATTGCCCTAAAGGCGTAATTGTTCCGACCTCTGTGAAACCAAAATTTAAAGAATGAATTTTGTCAATTACCTGCGCATTTTTATCAAATCCAGCAGCTATACCCAGTACGTTACTAAATGTTAAATTATTAATTTTGGTAGGTATTTTTAGAAAACTTAACCTTGGATGAATGCCAAATTTTAGAGCTTTTAAAGTGAGTTGGTGAGCAATTTCTGGATCTAATTTTCTAATTAAAAATGTAATAAAGCTCCAAATCATGAATAATCTTCTATTTAACCAATTTACCTTCAAGAACATTTTCTAACAATTGTATAGTAGATTTAATCCCATAAAGTTTTATAAAACTTCCCATTCTAGGTCCCTCTGATTGACCTAAAACAGTCTGGTACAAACCTTTAAACCAATCGCGTAAATTTTCATATTCTAATTTTTTTCCTATGGAAAAAACAAGAGATTGTATTTCATCAGATGTGTTTTCTTCATTTAAAACTGATAAAGATTTAATTAAGTCTTTTATACCCTTCTTCTCTGTTTCGTCTGGTAACCTATAACTCTTAAATGGCTCAATTTTTTCTTTATAATAATTTACTGCTAATTTAATTAACAAATCTAGCTCTGGAGACCTTTTAACACCAGGTGAGTAAGTTGATACATATCCCCATATAGTTTCTGAGTCATTCGCATGACAAACTGATGCCAAATTTAATAACAAAGTATATGTAACTGGCAATTCATTTTTCTTGGGATTACCCTTATGCAAATGCCAAACTGGATTATCTAATTTTTGCTCTACACTCTGTTCATCATATTTTTTTAGATAAGAAAAGTACTCATCAGTTGTTTTAGGAATTACATCAAAAAAAAGTCTTTTTGCTCTTTTAGGATTACTATACATAAATAGAGCAAGTGACTCTGAAGAACCGTAACGTAGCCATTCTTCTATAGATAATCCATTACCTTTAGATTTTGAAATTTTTTCACCGTTTTCATCTAAAAACAATTCATATGAAAACCCAGTTGGAGGTACAGCACCTAAAACCCTAAGAATTTTACTAGATAATATGACGCTTTCGGACAAATCTTTTCCTGCCATTTCATAATCTACACCTAGGGAAAACCAACGCATAGCCCAGTCGCACTTCCACTGTAACTTACAAGATCCCCCAAGAATTGAAACTGTTACTAACTCCTTTGTGTCTTCATCAATGTAACTGATTGTATTCTTTTCCGTATCAATTGATGAAATGTTTACTTGAAGAACTTTACCGGAACTTGGGCAAACTGGTAAAAAGGGACTATATGTTTTTTTTCGGTCTTCACCCAAAGTAGGTAAAATAATGTTAATAATTTTATCATAATTCAACAAAATAGTTTTTAGCGCATTATCAAATTTACCACTCTTGTAACAATCTGTAGCTGAAACAAATTCATAATCAAAACCATACTTATCAAGAAAACTTTTTAGTCTAGAATTATTATGTGCACCAAAACTATCAAACTTTTCATATGGGTCGGGGACACTAGTAAGAGGTTGATCAATATATTTTTCTAGTAATGCCTGTTGGGGAACGTTTTCTGGTACTTTCCTAAATCCATCCATATCATCGGAAAAACAAATTAACTTAGTTTTTCTACCTGTCAAAACTTCAAATGCATGCCTTACTATACTTGTTCTAGCTACTTCACCAAATGTTCCTATATGAGGTAACCCTGAAGGACCATAACCTGTTTCAAACAAAACAACTTTTTGACTATCTTTATCAAACTTTACTAATCGGTCTCTAAGATTTCTGGCCTCTACGAATGGCCATGAATTTGATTTTTCTGCAATTTTTTTTAAATCGAAATTATTCATTTCTCAACATCTATTTTTTAAGTAATAGCTATATTAATTATAATCAGTAATCAACTTGTTATAATACAATTTGAACAAAAAAAAACACCTCTTGTCGTAACAAAGAGGTGTTTATATTTATATTTTTTTGGCTACTACATCATGCCTGGCATACCGCCCATGCCGCCCATGCCGCCCATGCCGCCCATATCAGGCATGCCGCCACCAGCACCGCCACCAGATGCAGGTTCTGGTTTATCAGCAACCATAGCTTCTGTTGTTATTAGAAGTCCGGCTACAGACGCAGCGTTTTGTAAAGCTGACCTAACGACCTTTGTTGGGTCAATAACACCGGCTTTAACAAGATCTGTAAACTCATTAGTTTGAGCATTAAAACCAAAGTTAGCATCTGTTGACTCAAGAAGCTTTCCAACGATAACAGCACCATCTTGGCCGGCATTGTCAGCAATTTGCTTGGCTGGAGCTTTTAAAGCTCTTCTAACAATATCAACACCCATTTTTTGGTCTGAATTTTCGACTTTCACCTTATCTAAAGCTGGGATGGCCTTAACAAAAACAACTCCACCGCCAGGTACAATACCTTCTTCAACAGCTGCTCTAGTTGCATGCATTGCATCGTCAACACGATCTTTACGCTCCTTAACTTCAATTTCAGTAGCTCCTCCAACCTTGATAACCGCAACACCACCAGCTAATTTGGCTAATCTTTCTTGAAGTTTTTCTTTATCGTAATCAGAGGTTGTTTCTTCAATTTGAGCTCTAATTTGATTGCATCTAGCGCCAATGTCATCTTTAGAACCAGCCCCGTCAATGATAGTTGTTTCTTCTTTAGTAACCTCAACTCTTTTAGCAGTACCTAACATTTCAAGAGTAACGTTATCTAATTTTATACCAAGGTCCTCAGAAATAAGGTCACCTTTTGTTAAGATAGCAATATCTTCAAGCATAGCTTTTCTTCTATCACCAAAACCAGGAGCTTTTACAGCGGCAATCTTTAAACCACCTCTTAGTTTATTTACAACTAAAGTAGCAAGAGCTTCGCCTTCCACATCTTCAGCAATAATTAAAAGAGGCTTACCGGATTGTACAACTTTTTCTAAAATTGGTAGCATTTCTTGTAAGTTAGCTAATTTCTTTTCAAATAAAAGGATGTAAGGATCATCCATTACAACTTTCATTTTATCTGCATCTGTAATGAAATAAGGAGATAGATAGCCTCTATCAAACTGCATTCCTTCTACGACATCTAATTCTGTTGCAAGAGTTTTTGCTTCTTCAACAGTAATCACACCTTCATTACCTACTTTATCCATTGCTTTAGCAATCATATCACCAATGTCAGATTCGCCATTAGCTGATAATGTTCCAACTTGAGCTACCTCTTCATTAGTAGAAATCTTACTAGTTCTACTTTCAAGATCTGCTACAACAGCTTCTATAGCTAGATCAATACCTCTTTTTAAATCCATAGGGTTTAGACCAGCAGCAACGGCTTTTGAGCCTTCTTTAACAATAGCTTGAGCTAGAACAGTAGCTGTAGTTGTTCCATCACCTGCAACGTCATTGGCTTTAGACGCAACTTCTCTTACCATTTGAGCTCCCATATTTTGGAACTTATCTTTTAGTTCGATTTCTTTTGCTACTGTTACACCATCTTTTGTAATTCTTGGAGCACCGAAAGATTTATCTATAACTACATTTCTTCCTTTTGGCCCAAGTGTAACTTTTACAGCCTCAGCAAGTATATCTACACCTTCTAACATTTGTGCTCTTGCATTAGCACCAAATTTGACTTCTTTAGCAGCCATTTTTATTTCCTTTCAATTATAAAGTAATTATTATTTAACCAAGGGTTTAATTAACCCATTATTCCCATGATATCGCTTTCTTTCATGATCAATAGATCTTTTCCATCAAGCTTTACTTCTGTGCCGGACCATTTACCAAAAAGCACAATATCACCCTCTTTTACATCTAAGGGTTGAACCTTACCTGTTTCATCACGTGCACCGGATCCTGCTGCAATAATTTTGCCTTGCATTGGTTTTTCTTGTGCTGAATCTGGTATTATGATTCCACTAGCTGTTTTTTCTTCAGCTTCAAGACGCTCGACTACAACTCTGTCGTGAAGTGGCCTAAACTTCATGCCTTTTCTCCCTATTTTAAAAGTTAAATTTAAACAATAAATACATTATTGATGGAGCTTAAATAATGGGAACATCTGAAAGTTTCAAGATTAAAAAAAAAAAAAATTTAAAATATTGAAAATTTTTGATTTTATGTCACTTAAATAATAAATCTTTATTATTAAAACATGACAATTAATATTTACAAAATAGATAGATGTGTCTCAACATGGCTCTTAACCGTTATTATAATGGTTTTGTTAATGATTGTGATTGGTGGCATAACAAGATTGACTGGTTCTGGGTTATCCATGGTGGAGTGGAGGCCAATTTGGGGATTTCTTCCACCCCTATCTGAATATGAATGGAGTAGGGTTTTTAACCTTTATACAAGCTCTCCAGAATATATAAAAATCAATAATGGTATGAATTTGGAAGAATTTAAACAGATATTCTTTTGGGAATATTTTCATAGGTTATGGGGTAGATTAATAGGAATTGTGTTTTTTATTCCTCTAGTTTTTTTTGTAGTTTTAAAAAAAATACCAAAGGCTATTATCCCCAAATTTTTTATAATTCTGTTTCTGGGAGGTCTTCAGTCTATAATAGGGTGGTGGATGGTGAAATCAGGATTGGTTAATGATCCCACTGTTTCACAATACCGTTTAGCCGTTCACTTGTCCAACGCACTATTAATACTATTTTTTTTAGTTTGGGTGTACCTAGAAATAAAAGTAGGGGTTTCTAAAATCAGATTAGACTTCAGTCTCTTTGTTTTTTTCTTAATCTCAACAACTATAGTAGCAGGAGCATTTGTTGCTGGAATGGATGCTGGATTGATGTATAATGAGTACCCTATGATGGGTGGTAGTCTTATTCCTGAGACTTATGGAGATTATAAATTTTTAGACCCATTTGAAAACCCCGCATCTGCTCAATTTCATCACAGACACCTTGCTTTGTTAACTGCAATTTTTACTTTAATTTACGCTATCAATATTTATTCTAAAACAGACGATAATATAATTAAAAGGGTTGCCGTATTCACAGCTTTAATCGTGTGTTCACAATTTTTGCTAGGTATTATAACGTTAATAAATATGGTACCTTTACATCTAGGAGTTCTTCATCAAACTGGAGCTGTTATCTTATTTTTATCTTTTATAATTTCGATGCATAGGGTTAATTTGACAAAAACTTAGATTAATTATTTCTTTTTTTATCTAACGTTATACCTAACTCCTTAATTTGGTTCGGGTTAACCTCATTAGGAGCATTCATCATTAAATCTTCTGCCTTACCAGTCATAGGAAACAGGATAACCTCCCTAATATTTGGTTCATCGGCTAATAACATTACAATTCTATCAATACCTGGAGCAATTCCTCCATGGGGTGGCGCACCAAATTTAAAGGCATTTATTAAACCAGGAAACTTGTTATCTACCACTTCAGGTTTATGACCTGCAATTTGAAAAGCCTTATACATTATCTCTGGCACATGGTTTCTAATAGCGCCAGAAGAGAGCTCTATACCGTTACAAACCAAATCATATTGATAAGCCAAGATGTCAAGTGGGTCTTTGTTTTCAAGGGCATCCATTCCACCTTGTGGCATAGAAAATGGATTATGAGAAAATTCTACATTGCCAGTCTTATCATCTTTCTCGAACATTGGATAATCAACGACCCAACAAAACTTAAATGTATTTTTTTCTATTAAATCTCTATCTGTAGCAATTTTGACTCTAGCTTTACCTGCCAAATTTGCCGCCTCATTTTCTTTAGCACAAGAAAAAAATAATGCATCTCCATTATTTAGATTAAATAACTTTTTCAAGGTTAGAGATTTATCGCTACCAATAGCATTAGCAACAGGCCCTTTTGCTTCATCATCATTAAAAATAATGTAGCCCATGCCTGGAGCACCTTCTCCTTGTGCCCAACTATTCATTTTATCTGCTACAGATCTAGACCCACAACCTGGACCAGGAATCCCCCTAACAATTGAACCTTTATCAATAGATTTAGCAAAAATACTAAAACCAGAATTAGTAAATGCATCTGTAACGTCTTGTATTTCAAGATTGAATCTCAAATCTGGTTTGTCATTTCCATATTTTAGCATTGAATCTTTATATGTAATTTTAGGAAAAATATCGTCGACGTTTTTTGTGGAAAATTTATTAAAGACTTCTTTTATGACAGGTTCTACAGCTTGGAAAACATCTTCTTGCTCAACATAAGACATTTCTAAGTCTAATTGATAAAACTCACCTGGTGATCTGTCTGCACGGCTATCTTCATCTCTAAAACAGGGCGCAATTTGAAAATATTTATCAAAACCAGAAACCATAATTAACTGCTTAAACTGCTGGGGTGCCTGTGGTAAGGCATAAAACTTACCCTTATTTAGTCTAGAGGGCACCAAAAAGTCTCTTGCACCTTCTGGGCTAGAAGCAGTTAAAATAGGAGTTTGAAACTCAATAAACCCTAATTCAATCATTTTATTCCTGATGGTTTGAATAACGTTTGATCTCAAAATTATATTAGAATGAGGTCGGTTTCTTCTTAAGTCTAAATACCTGAATTTTAACCTTGTTTCTTCGCCATAATCTTCATCAGAATTGACTTGTAGAGGCAAAGTATTAGATCTAGATATAATATCTAATTTTGACAAATTTACTTCAATATGACCAGTAGGTAAATTTTTATTGATTGTATCATCTGATCTTTTAACAACTGTTCCAGTTATAGTGATAACACTTTCAAGTGGCAGATCTTCTGCAACCGAAAAGTTTTTATTTGAAGAGTCAACAACAACTTGAGTTAATCCATAATGATCTCTTAAATCTACAAAGATTAATTGTCCGTGATCTCTTTTTCTATGAACCCAGCCAGACAATTTAACATCTTCATTAACATTTTGAATTCCTAGCTCATTACATTTATGTGTTCTATATTTGTGCATTTTTTTTCCTAATTCTATCAATTTTTTGATATTGATCTCTTAGCAATCTGGTTCATCACTTCTAAACTTTTTTCATAATCAATTTGCGGCCATATTGCAATTTCATCGGCAGACCTTAAACACCCAATACACAACTGACTTTGCAAATCTATTTCACATACGCCGACGCATGGACTAATTATTTTATGTTGGTTAACTTGTTGACCCATATTAATTTGTATTTTCTTTAAGAGCTTGACCTAACATTTCCAATAGATCTGATATACCAGCTTCTCCACTAGTTGCGCTAATCAAGTTTTGGTCTTTTACAGTAGGTTTATCTATAATTTCTGCTCCAGCAGCTATCAACAAAGCACTGTCAGCATCCGAAGCTGCAACCTTCCTGCCTTTTGCAGCATCAATAGTGGTTAATAACATTGTTGAAACTCCAGCCAAAGCAACTGGCTCATTCTCTCTTAGAAAAGCTCTTAATATTCTTCTTACATGCAAATCATTACTAAGAGTTTCAATCTGGTTAGCACCTCCAGGAATAATTAGAGCATCGTAGTCTATTGCAAGTATTTCTGATACGGGCTGATCAACTGGGTAGGATAACCCCCATTTCTCCGATGCCCAACCATTAGTAGTCCCTATATCTCTAGAAATAATAGTATATGACCCTTCTGCTGCTAAAATTGTCTTTTGAATAATTAAAAATTGTTCCTCGTTAAAACCACTGGCTACCATTACAGCAATTTTTTTACCCTTGAATGCCGAAAGATCAGACAAAACACTCTCCTAGTTTTATATATTAAAGTTCTATAAAAGATTTAGTGAAGGTTATCAAGTAAACTAAATATTTAAAAATTCCATTTTGTAAAATTTCTTTTATACCAGCTTACACTTAATAAAATTACAATTGGTATAATGATCTGAAAAATAGTAGCAACACCCAGATCTTTCTTTGCACCGCTTAAAGCTAAATTTAATGCCTCAACAGTTAAAGTTGTAACTCTTCCTGCACCAATAAAATATACTGGAGTATATAAAGCAAAAGAAACAAGCATGCCTATTGCTATTGATAATAAAAAAGTAGGCATTATTATCGGGATTTTTATAAATATTAACCTTTCAAATCTATTTTTTCCTAAACTTGTAGCTACTTTTAAAATATCTTTTTTAATTTCTCTGAATGAAGGTGCCAAAATAATAAAAGAATAAGGAATGACATAAAACAACTCTACAATAATCAGGGGTATAAAAAAATTACTAAAATTTAGAGGTGTTATAAAGCTTTGTATTCCAATTAAAAAAGAAATTTGGGGTATGAATAAAGGTAAAAAAATAAAACTCTCAAAATAATAATATTTCTTGTTAAAACTTTCTGTTAACTCAACCCATAATATTACTATCACACAAGATAAAAGTGATACAATTAAAGGAATAAAAATAGATATTAATATTATGGATTTATTTTCGTTAAAAAACTTTACAAAGATTTCAATATTTATATTAGCAGGCAAAAGATTAGGAAAGAACCAATTACCTGCTAAACCCCAAAGAAAAGAGCTAATGACAGTCAATAATGATAAGGCTAATAATATTAATATTAAACTAAAAATAAAGTATTTTATAAAGCTATTCTTATATGAACACCCTCTAACTAAATAAGTAAAAAAAAATTTATTACTAACTAATTTTTCTAGTAGAAGCCACAATAATAATAAAATGACTATGACAAAAAGTTGTATTAATGCCAAGTTAGAAGCAATAAAAAAAGAGTCAATCTCTGATGATTGATAATATTGTAAAATGCGTATAGCTAGAGTAGATGGGGTAGATGGGGCCAAAAGCAGAGACATATCTAAAACTGAAGCCGCAAAAGCAATGACAATAAAAACAATTAATCTTATTCTTTTATATATCAATGGAAATAACAAAATACACCAAACTGAAAAAGTTGAATGTTGTAATGATTTTCCAACATTAAGAAATTTTTTAGCACCAAATTGTTCAATAGCTGACATTGAAACTAATATAAAGAAAGGAATTTCCTTTAAAACCAGTCCTAGTATTAAAAAGAACCCATACTCGTCAGGTAAAATAAAAAAATTTGGAGGTCTTTCAAAACCAGTTAACCACGGTGAAAAAAGTCTAAAAAATAAACCACTTGGAGAAAATATAAACATTAAACCAATTGCCATGGTTATATGAGGTAGGGCAAGAAATGGTGATATAATTATTTTTAAAAATTGATAAATTTTTGTCTGAAAAATAGATAAAAGAATAACTTGAGAAAAAAACAAAGCTAACAAGGTCGACATAAAACCTGTAAAAAAAGATAAAATAATGGATTTATTAATTCCTGGAATAGTAAAAGAGAGATAAAAATAATTTAAATTAAAATCATATTTATCTAAAATTGGAAAGTAGCCAAAAGATGGTAATAAAAACCCTAGGAGACCAAATAAAATTGGGACAGTTAAAAAGATACTCAAAAAAATCCATAAAGTTTTGTTTAGATAGCCATGCATTTTTAAAAATACTAAACGTTAATTATTTATGAACCGTACCTTTTTATCCACCCTTCTTCTAGAGCCTTTACCCAAGAGGGATGTGGCTCTTGAAGTTTCATTTTTAAATCATCATTAGATAAAGTAGCAACCCCTCTTGAAATTTCAGCAAATCTATTTTTCCATTCTATATCTAATTTATCCATGGACAATACGCTTGGGTCTCCCCAAAAGTTATTATCTTGTTTTCTTATTTGAGCATATGGAGAGATTAAAAAATTAATGAAAACTTTTGCCGCTTCTTTTTTTGAGGAGTTATAAGGAATAGTTAAAAAATGAATATTAGCTAAAGTTCCCCTTTCATGTATGTAACTTCTAACAGTCTTAGGCAGGCGTTTTTCAGATATTGCATTTGATGCGTGAGAAATATTAAAAGCCATTCCGATATCAATTTCTCTTTCAGCCACTAGCTCTGTTAAGGCCAAATAATTACTAGGGTAACTTTTTCCCTTTCTCCACAAATATGGTGTAACCTCGTCTAACCACAACCATAAGGGTTGGAGTTCTACTTTATGTATTCTGTCTTGATACTCAGATTGCAATAAATTTTTATTTGATATTACTTCAATTAATATTTGCTTTAAAAAACTAGTTCCAACAAAATCTGGCGGCTGTGGAAAAGTAAATCTGCCTTTATTATTTAAAATATATTTTTTTAAATCTATTGATGATTTAGGAGGAACTTTTATAAACTTACTATCATAGTAGAAAGTAAGCTGAGAAAGACCCCATGGCATCTCCATACCTTTGGTTTTAATTCCAAAGTCGTTAAGTAAGCTAGGGTTATTTTCAAAATCCAAATATTTCGAGTTGGGAATTTCAAATATCCAATTTTCGCTAGAGAGTAATGAATTATTTTTCATCATGGCAAAGTTTTCACCATTAATCCAAACTAAGTCTACAGCTCCATTGAGATTTTTGGCTGAATTTTTTTCAGATAAAATTCTGGCGACAACATTTGATGTGTCAGATACTTTTACATGTTTAACATTAATATTATACTTTCTTTTTACTTCCTTAACTGCCCATTTTATATAACTATTTATATTTTTATCACCTCCCCATGCGTGAAAAAAAAGTGTCTGACCAACCGATTTTTTTAGAATGTCTTTCCATGAGTTTGAATTTTCTGCACCATGTGCAACACAAGAAAAAAAAATAAAGTTACAAACCAAAATAATTTTGGAAATTTTTTCTGTAAATCTCTTATTAATTTTCAGTAATAAGCTATTTGTCATTTTCAAACCTTCTTTAATAAGATATTTTTTAATTTAAAGTATGGTAATTTAATTTTAATATATTATTTATATCATATAACATCTACAAAAGTTACAATGAACGCATTATTAATACTTATAAATGAAATTATCACTCTCTATTTATATACATTATTTGTTTACGTAATAATGACGCTTCTCATTCAATTTCAAATGATAAATAGTTATAACAAAATAATAAATGCTATTTTTAGAGCTCTTATTTCTCTTCACGAACCCTTATTAGGAAAAATCAGACAATTTATGCCGTCACTTTCTGGAATTGATTTGTCCCCAGTAATAGTTATTTTGCTACTAAGCTTTTTAAAAAATCTAATCCAAGACTATAGATTAGGGTTGTAGAAAAGCTTTTATGAAAAATTTAGACAAAAATATAGATGGAAAGTCATACGCTAATAAATTACTAAAAAAAATTTTTCCTCTTAGCCAAGAGTACTTTTATAAATTTAATCGTAAACCGTCTCTTGCTGTAATTCTAATTGGTGAAGATCCTGCTAGTAATGTTTATGTTAAAAATAAGATACGGACAGCAGAGGCGAATAATATTAAATCTATTGAAATTAAACTTCCTACTGAAACCTCGGAAAAAGAGCTCCTCCAAAAAATTATTTCGTTGAATGAAGAAGTTGAGATAGACGGAATACTTGTACAGTTACCACTTCCCAACCATATTTCTGAACAAAACGTTATAAACACCATAAATCCAGATAAAGATGTAGATGGCTTTCATCCTGTAAACTTTGGAAAACTTTATATGGGGGTTCCTAACTTTGTTCCATGCACACCCCTAGGTTGTCTATATATGCTTAAAAATGAATTAAAACACTTAAGTGGAAAAAATGCCGTTATAGTCGGAAGGTCTAATATAGTTGGAAAACCTATGGCATCTCTTTTGTTGTCTTCAGATTGCACGGTTACTCTAACACACTCAAAAACTAAATACTTAAAAGAACACTGTAAAAAGGCAGATATATTAATTGCCGCAGTTGGATGCCCCGAAATGATCGATGATACATACGTGAATGAAAATGCCATCGTGATAGACGTGGGAATTAATAGAGTAGCAGACCCTCTACAAAACAAAAAATCAATGCTTGTCGGAGACATTAATTACAAAAAAGTTTATAATATAGTGAAAAAAATAACGCCTGTCCCAGGTGGTGTTGGGCCCATGACAATCGCATGCCTTATGCATAATACAATTAAAGCTGCGTATAAAAACAAGAAATACAACTTTATCGACATACTTGAGGATTCTACATAATGGAATGGTATAATTTTATACTTTACATATCAATGGCAATAGTTGTACTCGTTCTAGGTTGGGGGTTAATAACTATGGCTAGAGGTGGTGATTATAATAAATCTAAGAGTAATCTTTTAATGAGATATAGAATTGTATTTCAAGCTCTAGCAATATTAATTTTTGTATGCTTATTAATGTATAAGAAATATTCTAATGGTTAAGTTAAATAAAATTTACACACGCACTGGCGATGACGGAACAACAGGATTAACAGATGGTAGTAGAGTATTAAAACACTCGTCAAGGCCCCAGGCATATGGAACTGTTGACGAATTGAATTCTTCTTTAGGTTTAGTATTTTTATGCCTTGATAACAAAGACACTGAAGATACATTTGGTGAGATTAAGGTATTAATAAGAGGAATCCAAAACGATTTATTTGATCTTGGGGCTGACTTATCAACTCCTATATCAAAGGTGAAACAAAACTATAAGCCTCTGAGAATTACAAAAAAACAAATCAATAGGATTGAAAAATCAATTGATAAATATAATAAACAATTAAAACCATTAAATTCATTTATCCTTCCCGGTGGCTCAGAAGCAGCTACCCTATTACATTTATCCAGAACTGTGGCTCGAAGGGCTGAAAGGGATGTATCACTTCTATCTTGCGAAGAAGAAATCAATAAAAACTCTTTGGTTTATCTAAATAGATTATCTGATTTATTATTTGTTTTATCTAGAGTTTTAAATGAAAATGGATTAAATGATGTACTATGGGTGCCTGGTTTAAATCAAAAATAGTCTTAATTTTTAAAAATGGAGTTTAAATTGAAAGTTTTAGTCCCTGTAAAAAGAGTTGTTGATTATAATGTTAAAGTAAGAGTTAAAAGCGACAACTCAGGTGTAGAACTAGATAACGTGAA
Organism: uncultured Alphaproteobacteria bacterium; assembly: GCA_937142855.1. Lineage (GTDB taxonomy): Bacteria > Pseudomonadota > Alphaproteobacteria > Puniceispirillales > Marisalimonadaceae > Marisalimonas. The sequence continues at coordinate 44,608 of CAKZQZ010000001.1, forward strand.
AATGTCTATGAACCCCTTTGACGAAATTGCTGTTGAAGAAGCTTTAAGACTAAAAGAAAAAGGCATGGTTGAAGAGGTTATAGCTATTTCTATTGGATCATCACAAGTGCAAGAAACTATAAGAAATGCTCTTGCAATGGGTGCTGATTCAGGGATTTTTGTTGAAACGAATGAACTCCTCGAACCGTTAAATATAGCTAAAATTATCTCATCTATTGCCACTAGAGAAAAGTTTGGTTTAATTATACTAGGCAAACAAGCAATTGATGATGATATGAATGCTACTGGGCAAATGACAGCTGCTTTGTTGGGATGGGCTCAAGCTACATTTGCCAGCAAAGTTGAAGTTAAAGAAAATAAGGCTATTGTAAGTAGGGAGGTTGACGGCGGCATTGAAAATATTGAAGTCAATTTACCTGCCATAATTAGTACAGATCTAAGATTAAATGAGCCAAGGTATGCAAGTCTGCCAAATATTATGAAGGCAAAGAAAAAACCAATTCAGCAGGTTTCAATTGAAGACCTTAACATAAAGATAGAAAATCGATTAAATATTCTAAAGGTTGAAGAACCAAACAAACGTCAATCTGGGGTAATGCTCAAAACTGTAGATGAATTAGTAGATAAATTAAAAAATGAAGCTAAAGTAATATAAGTTAAAAAGGATTAAAAAATGAAAGTACTCATTGTAGCAGAGCATAATAATAATGAATTATTACCAGCAACTTTACATACAGTAAACGCGGCAAATCAGATTGGTTCTTCTGATTTAATAGTGATTGGAAGTGACTGTCAGAATGTTATTAAATCATCAACAAAAATCAAAGGTATTAGTAAAGTTTTATCTTGTGATAATGAAATCTACAAAAACCCACTAGCTGAGAATATATCAACTTTAATTAAGTCTATTGCAGAAGACTATTCTCATATTTTATTTTCAAATACAGCTAATGGTAAAAATATTGCTCCTAGGCTTGCGGCACTTCTCGATGTAATGATTATTCCTGATATAATTGAGATTATTGATGACGAGACATTTAAAAGACCTATCTATGCTGGTAACGCCATTGCCACTGTTCAATCGTCTGATGCCACTAAGGTTATCACCGTTCGTGGTACAGCCTTTGATAAAGCAGAAGCCACTGGCGGCAGTGCAGAAGTAAGCGATGTTGCTGCGGGTGATAATTCTGGCAAGTCTGAATTTGTGAAAGCAGAACTTAGCAAGTCTGATCGTCCTGAGCTAACCAGCGCCAACATCATCATTTCTGGTGGTCGTGGTATGGGTAACGGCGAAAACTTCGCACTGGTTGATGCTGTAGCTGATAAATTGGGTGCCGCCGTTGGTGCTTCACGTGCCGCTGTTGATGCGGGCTTTGTACCGAACGATTATCAAGTTGGTCAAACTGGTAAAATCGTTGCACCTGAACTTTATATCGCGGTTGGCATTTCTGGTGCCATTCAACACTTGGCTGGTATGAAAGACAGTAAGATCATTGTTGCCATCAACAAAGACGAAGAGGCCCCAATTTTCCAAGTGGCTGATTACGGCTTGGTGGCTGACTTGTTTGAAGCATTACCTGCTCTTGAAAAAGCCCTTTAAGGAGCGCTTTGATGGATTTTAAAACAATCGGCGTCATTGGCGCAGGGCAAATGGGCAATGGCATTGCCCATGTTGCCGCCCTATCGGGTTATGACGTGGTGATGTCAGATGTTTCTTCTGAACAAGCCGAAAAAGGTCTGGCGGTTATCACCAAAAACATGGCCCGCCAGGTAAGCAAAGAGATTATCTCTCAAGCTGACATGGACACGGCAATCGCCCGTATTAAAGCCAGCGGTGATGTTGCTGACCATGCCATCTGTGATTTGGTCATCGAAGCGGCAACTGAAAACGTTGCTTTGAAAGAAAAGATATTTGCTGGTTTGGTGCCTCATCTAAAAGATGACGCGCTTATTGCAACCAACACATCGTCTATTTCGATCACCAAATTAGCATCAACCACTGATCGCCCTGAGCGTTTCATGGGCATGCATTTCATGAACCCTGTGCCCTTGATGAAATTGGTTGAGTTAATCCGCGGTATCGCCACCAGCGATGAAACCTTTGAAGCCATTCACGCTTTAACCCTTAAAATGGGTAAAGTGCCAGCGGTTTCGGAAGATTTCCCTGGCTTTATCGCCAACCGCATTTTAATGCCAATGATCAATGAAGCCATATATACCCTTTATGAAGGTGTTGGCACCATTGAAGCCATTGACACCACCATGAAACTTGGCATGAACCACCCTATGGGTCCGCTTACACTGGCTGACTTTATTGGCTTGGACACCTGCCTTGCCATCATGCAAGTTCTTTACGAAGGGTTGGCCGATAGTAAATACCGACCTTGTCCTTTGCTGGTTAAATATGTAGAAGCCGGATGGCTTGGACGAAAAACCGGAAAAGGCTTTTATGATTATTCGGGTGACACTCCGGTTCCAACGCGTTAAATTACTAACCCCGCTGCGGCGGGGTTTTTTAATGCCTTATAAAGTGGGGAGGCTTTTAAAATGGCAGATATGAAAATTGTGATGGTCAATAAAAACTATTCCAGCTGGTCGCTACGGGGATGGTTGGGTGTAAAACAAACAGGCGCTGAGTTTGAAGAAATTATCTTTGACTTATGGACCGATGAATTTAACGACAAGATCAAGCGTTATAGCCCCACAGGCTGTGTCCCTGTGTTGGTGGATAAAGATATTTATGTTTGGGAAAGCATCGCCATTTTAGATTATTTGGATCGCAAATTTCCCGACTGCGGCATCTGGCCCAAAGAAAGCCACCTGTACGCCCATGCTAAGGCCATTTCTGCTGAAATGCATGCCGGCTTTTTCGCGTTGAGAGGGGCCGCACCAATGAACCTGCGTGAGAACCGCCCCTATATGGACATGGATGAAAAGGTTAAAAAAGACGTTGCAAGAATTGAGGAAATTTGGACATCATGTCTTGAAAGTCTGGGGAATGTCGGACCTTTCCTGTTTGGTAAATTTAGCGGTGCCGATATGATGTATGCCCCTGTGGTCGCCCGCTTAAATGGTTATGGTATCAAACTGAATGACACCTGTATGGCTTATATGGATGCGGTGCTTAATCACCCCCATATGAAAGAATGGTATGAAGCCGCGGCTAAAGAAACCTTTACCATCCCAGAAGATGAAATTCCTGCCACCCAGATGGTGTTAATTGCGCCTTAACACCGCCGCCATAATAGTCGAGGCACCGACAATGATAAAAGTCCTTAGTCATATTATCATAGCATTACTATTGATGGTGCCCACTACAAATGCAGAGGAGAGCAACATGTCTAAAGCCACGGGAACCTTTGAAATAAGCATGATACCGCAGGATGATGGTGCCGCCAATATGGGGCGTTTTCAGTTTGAAAAAGCATTTGCAGGCGACATCACAGGCACAAGCATCGGCCAAATGTTAAGCCACCGATCCAGCGTTGAAGGGTCAGCGGGGTATGTTGCAATGGAAAAACTTACCATCACGGTTGATGGAAAGACTGGCAGCTTTCATGCCCAACACACAGGCACTATGCAAGCGGGCGACCAATCAGCCAGCATCAGCATTGTGCCTGATAGTGGCACCGACCAATTAACAGGTATATCAGGCAGCATGGTAATAGAAGTGGTCGATGGGCAGCATTTTTATACACTGACCCTGAGCTATTCGGTTCGTCCGTATACACCAGCAGCGGCGTTGAATTTAGTGCAACCAATGGTGTATTAAATTACGACTTTGAAACAGGCTATTTAACCAATTGGTGCGTGGTACAAGGTGACGCCTTTAAAGATGAAGATGTTTCAACAGCGACCCACTGGTTTGCTGGACAATTTAATTTACATGGTTTTTATCACCTTTGGAGCTTTTTCGATGGTGGCGATAGTGACACAGGAGAAATGCGTACCGGTAATTTTGTCTTGGAAGGTGATGGCCAAATAAAATTTTTAATATCCGGCGGGCGCGATTTAACTAACCTATATCTAACACTCGTTGATGCGAATACCGATACCGAACTTTTATGGGCGACAGGTGCCGACAGAGAAACCTATGAAGAAAAGGTGATGGATGCTTCTGCCTATATCGGCCAATCAGTTTATTTAAAACTAGTCGATAACAGCACAGGTGGTTGGGGTCATATCAACCTTGACTATGTTCGCGTGCCAGTAGCGGATAACTTATCTGGTCAATTCCCTTCTGCTGGGCCGGGTAATCCACCAACCAGTATCAGCTTAAACGGCGGGGCACAGTCTTTAACCACGGGTGAGTCATTAAATCTTACTGCAACGGTATCGCCA
>CAKZQZ010000002.1 GCA_937142855.1 uncultured Alphaproteobacteria bacterium
AAGGTACAATTATTATACCATCTTTTAATCCTACTAAAATATATATTATAAGAGGCCAACTATTTTCAAATAAAAGACAAACTCTATCACCGTTGTTAAAGCCCAAGTGATGAAAGTAATGAGACTGCTCTAAAACAAAATCATGAGTTTGTTGATAAGTAAATTTTTTATCATTATCTGTGACAGCAATATTTTCAGAATTTTTTTTAGAATTTTTTTTGAAAACATTCCAAAAAGTTTTATCCCTTTTCTGAAAAGTTTTAACTACTCGATTATCAAAATGTAATTCGTGACTAATTTCATCCATAGAGTGAGCCGAGTTAATTTAATTAGTATCTTAATTATTTTACATTTTCGCCGCGTTCAATAATAAACTGCTTATCAAAAATATCTTCTGTATGATTAAGTTCAGATTGACTAAGGATTATAGACATATTTTGCTCTTTAAGACCTTTTATAACCTCTCCTAATCTTTGACTAAGAGCAGGAGCCACTCCTTCAAAAGGTTCGTCAAGAAGAAGTAATTGGGTTCCCAAAACTAATGCTCTTCCTAAAGCAGCCATTTTTTGCTGTCCACCAGAAAGCAACAATGCCTTTCTATCTGACATTTCTTTCAATTCAGGCATTATTGTATAAACAAGATCAAGTCTCTGTTCACTATCTAATTCTTTAAGTGACCAAGATGGTAATAAAATATTTTCTTCAACTGTCAACTCTGGTATTAATGCTCTGTCTTCTGGCATATAACCAATACCAAGCGCAGCTCTTGCATGACTAGCTGAAGATGCTAAATCTAAATCATTAAATTTAATAAATCCTTCAGATAATTTATTAACGCCCATAATAGACTTAAGAAGTGTGGTTTTACCTGCACCATTTCTCCCAATAAGAGCTACCATTTCACCTTTTTTAATTTCTAATGTAAAATTTTTTAAGGCTAAAATGGCACCTATTTTTACGCTAACACCATTGACTTCTAACATAATTACTTTGCCTTTACTTGGGTTTTACCAGTGACGAACTCTTGGACATTTTTATCATTTAAAACATTATCACAATTTCCATCTGCAATAATTTCACCTTGGTAAAATGCGATAACTCTTTCTGAGTAATTTTGAACAATATCCATGTCATGCTCTACAAATATTACTGTCAAATTTTCAACCGATAGAGCTTTAGCAATTGTATCCATTAGAGGATATTTTTCTTCAGCACCTACCCCACTAGTTGGCTCATCTAATAATAAAATGTCAGGTTTTCTGACTAATGCCATTGCAATGTCTAATAATTTTCTAACACCCCCAGGTAATTCACTTACCTGTCGATGGGCAAATTCATTTAAGGAGAACCTTGAAAGTATTTCATCAATATAATCTGAGTTTTCTTTAGAACGAGCATTTCTGAAATATGAATGATTTTTTTTAGAGGTGCCTAAAGCTACTAGAAGATTTTCCCATGCAGACATAGGTTCAAAAATTTGAGGTATTTGAAAAGAGCGACTAATCCCTTTTTGAGTAATAATTCTTGGGTTAAGAGGAGTTATATTTTCTCCTTTAAAAAAAATGTTTCCTGTGTCTGGCTTTAGATATCCAGTAACCATATTCATGAAAGTTGTTTTACCAGCCCCATTAGAGCCAATAAGAGATACTCTTTCACCCTTTTGTATATTTATATTAATATCTTTAGCAGCTATAACTGCTCCAAAAGATTTATTTATTCCTTCAGCTCTTAATAAATTACTTTTGTCAGACATAAAAAACTCTCAAACTTTATTTATTTTTTAATTTATCAAATAATTGTTTAAAAAATGATCCAATTCCTGAAGGAATAAAGATAATACTTAAAATAAGGAAAACACCTAGAATTAATTGCCAAGTATCAGGGAAATATCTACCTGAAAAAGATCTAACTAATTCCAAAAGTAATGCTGCCAAAAAAACTGCTGGCACACTTAAATAGCCAGCTAAAATAGAAATAAAAACAAATTCACCTGATGTTGTCCAATAAGTGAATTCTGGATCAATATGACCTAAAGCTATACCATTTAAGGCCCCTCCCATTCCACCTAAACCTGCGGCTATTGTAAAATTCAACACAGTTACATTAAATGCAGATGAACCTAGGTACTCAACGCGGAGTTCATTTTCCCTTACAGCTAAAGCTATTAAGCCTGGGGTTGAGTCATAGTAGTATCTTAACAAGATTGATACAATTCCCGTCATGATAACGGACACAACATATAAGATATAATCAGCGTATTCCTTAGAGGGCTTGATACCAAAGTATGTAGATTCAGGCAAAACAAAACCGTCAGAACCACCAATGGCATCAATTTTTATCAAAATTCCGTATAAAACCATTGAAAATGCAAGAGAAAGCATTGCGAAAAATATATCTCTATACCTTGCCAACAAGGGGGCAATAATCAAACCTACAAAACCAGTAAAAATAAAGCTAATGAACAACAGGAGAACAGCATCTGTTAGTCCAGCTTGAGTCCCAAGAAGGCCAGCTGTATATCCTCCAATACCAAAAACAAACCCCTGCCCAAATGAAACTAAACCTCCCCGCATAAGAGTAATAATTCCAAGCCCAACTAATCCATAAGCAATAGCTTTTGTAATTACAAAGACTAGCCAATTAGGGATAAAAATACCTACGACAACCAATAATGACATCAAAAAAATGCTTTGAAAGAAAACGTTGTTTAATAATTTTAATGGCATCATATTTTCCTTGCTTGCGCACCCTGAAATAAACCCTTAGGTCTAAAAATCAACATACCTGCCATACAAAAATACATTATAAAAATTTCTGCCTCTGGGAGTTTATGGACACAGGCAGCTCTTGCCATACCAATTATCAATGCTCCAATAACAGCTCCAGGGATACTTCCCAATCCTCCGATGATAACAACAGCAAAACTCTCAATAACGACAGCAACACTTATTCCAACTTGAACAGAAATTAATGGAGCGGTAAATGATCCAGCTAAGGCAGCTAAAAAAGCACCAACAAAAAAAGCTGCAAGATAAACTTTATTAATATTTACACCCATGCAACCACTTATCTCTGGATTATGAATAACAGCTAAAACAATTTTTCCTGATTTTGTTTTATTTAAAACAAGCCATAAAAAGAGACCACAAAAAATTGCTAATCCTATAAGAGCTAAATCATAGCCAACATAATATAATGATCCAAATTCAAGAGCGCCCAATAATTCCCTGGGTTCAGAAACATAGAGTGAATTCATACCCCAAATTATTTTTTGTACGTCTTCCAATACTAAATATATAGCATAAGTTACTAGTACGATTAGAACTTCATCTTGGCCATAAAACCTTCTTAATATTCCACGCTCCATTATCGGAGTGATAACTATTGCTACAGCAAGTGCAGATATTAACATAGTTACAATTACTAATTGATCAGGCATTCCTAAAGAATAAAATATAGGGACTAAAGTAGCTGTTGAGTATGCTCCTAAAGCATAAATTCCTCCATGTGCAATATTCAAGATTTTTAGTACACCAAATACAAATGTTAATCCAAGTGCTACTATGAAAAGCCAAGATGCATAGATAGCACCGTCTAAAAATATTGTCAGGAATTCGTCAATCAATTTATTCTCACATTAAAAGATTTCTAGGGAATTTATAACAAAAGCCAAGACAATTTGAAAGAATTGTCTTGGCTTTATTAATATTTTTTTATTCCAAATTCAAACTGATTTAGCAGTCTGCGCCAGGAAAACCAGCATTGATCCAGTCAACAGCTTTAATACCGTTTGGCGGGTTAACACAGCTAGCTTTATATCTAACAATATCAGTTACGATTATATTACCATCTTTGTCTTTTGCTGTTTTGCCTATTGCATGAGGTTGAATAGCTTGATGACCATTACCTAACTTCATCTGAACAAGTCCACCAGGAGCCTCAAATTCTAATCCAGTAAAAGCTTCCGCTATCTCATCTTTATTAGGTTTTTTTCCGCCATTCTTATCCATAGCTTTTTCAATAGCCATCTTCAAGCCCATTAAACCTTGAACCATTCTGTAAGGAGGCTGAGCTGGAAAAACACCATACTCATCCATGTAAGCTTTATAAAACCAATTGTTTAATGGTGTATCAGGAGCCATCATTCCATATTGACCTCTAGCACCCAAGATAACGCCTTCAGGATATTTGTTTCCTAATCCAGGCATTACCTGGTCACCTGCTGAAAAAACCACTTGAGTTCTTTTAAAGAAACCTCGTGGCTTTGCCTGAAGTATAAATGACTGTAAATCACCACCCCACAAAGAACTATGAACAACTTTAGCTTTAGAGTTTAATAAAGCTGAAATTTCTGTTCCATATTGACCAGAAAATATCTTTGGAAATAGTTCGTTTTTGATTTCTGAATTTGGTGACAATTTTTTAATTGAAACACTAAAATCTTTCCAACTATCTTTGCCCCAGGCATAATTTTGATTAATTCCAGCTATAGAGCTGATATCGTGACCTTTTTCAATCAAATACTTTGCGATAGCAATGTTATCCATCGCAGCATGGGCCGCAGTTCTAAATACATATTTATAAGAAGCGTCTTCAAAAACTCTTGGAGTTCCACAGTCATATAAAACTGTTAATGCTTGAAGTTCGTCTGCAACAGCTGGTATAGCCATGCAATCTCCTGATGAAACGTAACCTAAGACTGCATCAACCTTATCTCTTTGAACAAGATTTCTGAACTCTTGCACTTGCTTAGTAGCCCCACCTGATTCATCGATAGGTATTGCAGTAATCTCCATCCCACCAAAACCTTTTTTATTATAAGGTGCTGGCACTTTACCTTCATTGAGTAATTTAATTAGTAACTTTCCACCATTCCAAGCTGGAACACCAAAAGGTTCAGCAGCAGGACCAGACAAAAAGGTTACCACACCAATTTTAAAGCCTTTGTGATCGTCAGCATTAGTTACACCAACAAAACTCATCGTTGAAACTAATATTGAAGAGGCAAGTATTAGACAATGTCTAAAAAATTTCATTATATTCCTCCAAATTTATAAAATTATGAATTTAACCATAATAATTATTATTTTATTTACAACTTAAATGATGATTAAAAATTTTAAAATGCCTACTAGATTTACATTCAATAGATTTAATTTTAAAAAATTTATATTCCCGATTGCTTAATTGCTTTTTCTAAAGCAGTTATTTCTTTAAAACCAAGTTTCATTAGTGGAGGTCGAACTATCGCTTTTTCCATTAAGCCTAGTAAAACAAGTGTCTCTTTCATTCTATTATGCATATCAAGAAATGGAGGTGAATAAAATGCTTGAACTAAGGGGTAAATTTTATCATTAATTTTTTGAGCTGTTTTAAGATCATTATTCTTTATTGCTAAAAACAAATCTACTTGCAAAGACGCTATTACACTGCCAGCTCCTGACAAAAGCCCTTTTGCTCCCATTACTAAAGATGACATTAACCATGAACTATGTGTTGTTAAAACATTAACTGGGTTAGACAAATTTTGAAAAGTTTTAATATGTTTTTCATGTAACATTGGATCATTTGACCAATCTTTTATTGCCTTAATAGAAGGAATCTTTTCAAACAATTGTAATAATGTCTCAAAAGGATATGTAAGGTTTCCTGAAGAAGGATAATTGAAACATATTAAAGGGAGATCTGATGCGTCTGCGATTCTAGAAAAATGCTCAACAGCCATTTCTGGTCTTAAATATCCACCCATAGACATACTCTGAGGTGGAAAACATAATAGTGCTGAGGCACCATTAAGATCTGACATTTTTGCTATTTTAGCAGCTTCTATACTTCCATCAGCGTAAACTCCGTTGATGACTGGAAGAACGTCTCCTATTTCATCAAGAGAAAAATTTAAAATTGTCTTTTGTTCTTCAAAGTTACAAGCATGTATTTCAGAAGAATGACCGTTAACAGTAATAGCTGAAATTCCTTTTGTTAAAGCACATTCTTTTATGTGTTTTCTGCTAGCATTTTCATTGATCTCAAAATCTTCATCAAATGCTATTAAGGTTGCAGGTATTACACCCTCTAACTTTATTTTTTTTATTTGAGACAATTCAGTCTCCTTAAATTTTATTTTTATTTGATTTAAAATACACTATCATTTATCCAAATTATTCAAATATAAAAAAAGAGATTAAGTAATGGTAATAATTCAAAATCCTTCAGAAATTAAAAACTATATAAATAAACCATTAACTCCTAGTGAATGGTATCATGTTACTCAAGAGAAAATAAATAAATTTGCTGACGCAACATCAGATCATCAATGGATACATGTTGACGAAGAAAGAGCAAAAAAAGAAATGCCTGATGGCAAAACAATTGCCCATGGATATTATATGGTTTCTCTACTTCCAAAATTAGCTGCTCAAAATGCAGAAATTAAAAATACGTCTAGAACACTTAACTATGGATCAGATAAAGTTCGTTTTATTAACATGGTCAAAGTGGGATCATACGTGAGACTAAATAGGACTATTGTTTCTTGTGAAGAAATGAAAAATGGAGGTTTCAGAGTTGTAAATAAGTGTGAATTGGAAATCAAAGATGAGAGCAAGCCAGCATTTGTCGCAGAAACAATTTCCCTACATTTCCCTAAATAATAAAGGAATCAATATGAAAGCTATAGTATGCAATAACTTTGGTCCAATTAAAAATATCGAGTACAAAGAAGTTGATGAACCAAGCCTAAACGAAGATAGTATTTTAATTAAAGTTAAGTCTGTGGGTGTAAATTTTCCTGATGGACTACTTGTACAAGGCAAATATCAACTTAAACCTGAAACTCCATTTATTCCAGGTATGGAAGTTGCTGGTGAAGTAATTGGCCTTGGATCTAAAGACAACACCGATCTTGCAGTTGGAGATCGCATTGCTGCACTATCGCAGCTTAATGGATATGCAGAAAAAGCTGTAGTAAAAATTTCTTCTACATTTAAAATTCCCGAAAACATGTCATATGACGATGCTTGTGCCTTATTGTGTGCCTATGGAACATCTCATTATGCACTTAAACAAAGAGGACAGTTAAAAAAAGGAGAAACACTTGTAGTACTAGGTGCATCAGGCTCAACTGGAATAGCCGCGATCCAAATTGGTAAAATAATGGGTGCAAAAGTAATTGCTGTTGCTTCTAACAGTGAAAAACAAAAAATAGCTAAAGAAAACGGAGCTGATATATCGATAGGATATGACAATTTAAAAGAAAAACTAAAAGAAATTTCAGCCGGCAAAGGTGTCGATGTTATTTTTGATCCCGTTGGTGGAGATACTTTTGATACAATTGCAAGAACAATGGCAAGAAAAGGAAGATTATTAGTCATTGGATTTGCATCTGGGTCAATACCTAAATTAGCAGTAAATTTAGCTTTAGTTAAGGAATTCAGTGTGGTTGGTGTTTTTTGGGGTGCATTTACAAGAGCTGAACCAAATGAGTATAAGATAAATATGATTGAATTATTTAACTGGTACCAAAAAGGTCTACTAAAACCACTAATAGAAGAAAGTCATGCGCTATCTGAAGCTGCTAATGTTTTAGAAAAAATTCTTGCTAGAGGTGCAAAAGGGAAAATTATTTTAAAACCATGAAACTTACTTATACAATTTTAATAATTTCAATCTTTTTGCATAAGTCCAAATAAATAAGAAAGAAAAAAAAGTATTGCGCTTATAACAACTATTGACGGTCCAGAAGGTGCATCAAGCTCTACTGAAAGAAATATACCTGAAATAACTGAAATAACCCCTACTAAGGTTGCAATCAACGCCATTTGCCCGGGCGAGTTAGCTAACCTCCTTGAAGTTGCGGCAGGGATAATCAACATAGCAGTTATAAGAAGTAAGCCTATTATTTGAAGTGATACTGCTACGACTATTGTTAAAACTATGGTTAATAATAAATTAATATAAATAGGATTTATTCCCTCGGCTCTAGCTAAATCTTCATCAATTGTTACCAAAAGTAAAGAAGACCAATTAATAAGTATAAGAAGAATTGTGATGCCTACCCCAAGATACATTATCCATAAATCACTCGAGCTTACGGTTAATATGTCTCCAAACAAAAATGCTTCAATATCAATTTTAATTCTATTTAATGAAATTACTATAATACCAATTGATAGAGCAAGATGTGCTAACACCCCTAGAAGAGTGTCTGTTGATAAAATTTTACTTTGCTGCAACCATAAAAAAAGAATACCAAATAATAAACAGATAATGATGACACCAAAATTAATTCCAGTTCCCAGTAATATACCTAGTCCAACACCTAGCAATGAACTATGAGCTATAGATTCACCATAATATGACATTCTTCTCCAGACAACAAAGCAACCAACCAAACCTGAAATTAGGGCAACTGCAATCCCAGCTAATAAAGCTCTAATTATAAATGGATCAGCTATTATTCTTCTCCAACTAAATAACTATGATCATGATTATGATCATGGCTATGCTGATAAATAGACATCATATTAGCCATATCTTTTCCAAACATGGAAAGAAATTCTGGATCTTTTGCAATTTGTTGGGGCGCACCTGAACAACAAATATGTTTATAAAGACATAGAACTTTCTTTGTAGAAACCATTACCAAATGTAAATCATGAGAAATCATTAAAATACTAATATCTCTCTTAGAATAAATTTCTTGAATAAGTTTATAAAAATTTAATTGCCCAGAAATATCTAAATTCTGCGCAGGTTCATCTAAAATAAGTAAATCAGGGTTATTTAAAAGACTTCTAGCAAGCAAGACCCTTTGCATTTCTCCACCTGACAAAACTGATAGTTGCTTATTAACTATTTCGCCTAAATTCACTTCGGTAATTACTTTATGAAGAGAGACGTCATCATATTTCTTTTTAACCGTTATAAAACCTTTTACTGTCATTGGCATCGTGTTAATGACATTTATACTTTGCGGCATATAACCTATTTTTAATTTCTCTTTCCTCTCAATCATACCTGAGGTTGGTTTATAAAACCCCATTAAACATTTTAAGAGCATAGTCTTGCCTGCACCATTGGGTCCAATTATGGTAATAAAGTCTTTTTTATTAATTTGTATATCAATATTCTCTAATATAGATTTCTGATTTTTTAAAACGCTGACGTTTTTAGCAGAAATCAGAGCATTAGTTAATTTCATTTTTGACTACAATCCAGACAATGTCCTTCAATTTCTAATGTAGTATTACTTATAACAAATTTATTATGTACAGCTGTTTTAGAAATCCTATCTTTTAAACTATCATCGCAGCATTCTTGATAAAGATTACATTTTTTACATATTAGAAAATAACATTCTTCATGAGTTTTGGGATGGAAACATCCTACAAAAGAATTTATAGAATTCAATTTATGCACAAACCCATTTTCAATTAAAAAATCAATAGCTCTATAAACTGTAGGAGGATGAGAAGGCTTGTTGGTTATATTTCTTATTTCATCAAGTATTTCGTAGGCTTTTATAGGTTTATTATTTTTTATAATTATTTCAAATACTTGCCTACGAATATCAGTAAACCCTAGGTTATTAGATCTACAAATTTCATCAACTCTACTAATTGAAGCATTTAACTCGGTTATGGACTTTTCTTTTTTTATCATAATTTAACTTACAATAATAAGGTTGACATTGAAACAACATAATATATGTTATGTTATAACATTGCAAATATAAATTAAGGATAGATTATGTTAAAACTTTTGACCATTTTTTCTTTCATGATTTGTTTCAGTTTCAATTTAATTGCTTCTGAAACCAAAGGTGTTGTTACAACTATTCAACCAATAAATTCTTTAGTAAGTGCTGTTATTGGAAATACTGGCAAAACAATTTCATTAATACCAGCTGAAGTATCACCCCACGAATATAAATTAAAACCTTCTGATACAAAAAAATTACAAAATGCAAACATCATATTTTTTGTCTCAGATCACCTTGAGTCAAGTGTAACTAAGGTATTTAAAAACCTTCCTAAAAACATAAAAATAATAAATTTAATGGAAGAGGCTGGAATTAAACATTTAGCAATAAGAGATAGTGAGGCATGGGAACGTCATGACCACTATCATGGACATGGTGATGACGATGATCACGATGAACATACTAGGAAACATGATGATCACGACCAAGACAAACATTCAAAAAAACATGATGATCATGATGATCACGAAAAAGAAGATGACGTTCACATTTGGTTAAGTCCAGATAACGCTGTGAAAATTATTAAAAAGATAAATAAAGAAATGAGTTTATTTTTTCCAGAAAATGCCAAAACATATAATCAAAATGCTAATCAAATGATTAAGAAAATTAATCAATTGAAAGTTGAATTAAAAAAAGAACTGTTAGGTATTAAAGATAAACCTTATATAGTATTCCATGATGCATATCAGTATTTTGAAACTAGCTTCAATTTAAATGCTGTTGGCTCTGTTGCCTTAGAAGGAGATATAGCTTCTTCACCAAAGCAAATATCTTTTATAAAAGATAAAATTGTTAAATTAAAAGCTTCATGTATTTTTCAAGAACCTCAGTTTGATAGTAGATTAGTACAAATTGTCGTTGAAGGTACTAATGCACAAATAGGTATACTAGACCCTCTTGGTGTAAATATAAAAAGTGGAGAAAATTTTTATTTACAATTACTAAAAAACATGGCTAAAAGCCTGAAAGATTGTTTAGGGTAATGTTTATAAATGTTTATTTGTGAAGATGTATCATTCGATATTGACGGACAAAAATTATTTTCAAATATAAATTTCAATCTTAAACCTCAGAAGGACCTTTTAATAACTGGTCCTTCTGGAATTGGTAAAACAACCTTACTTAGTATTTTATGCGGTATTCAAAAGCCAACCACTGGTAAAATAACTTATAATAGTATTGACCTTTATAATTTACCTGAAAACAAAATAGATGAATTTAGAGGTAAAAATCTTGGTGTCGTTTTTCAAAATTTCAATTTAATCAATACATTCACTGTTAAACAAAACTTAGAAATTGCTGTAAGTGCTATCAATACAAGAAAATCAATTCCATTGTTTAACCTTTTGGATAAAGTTGGACTAGCAAACAAATCGCATATAAAAGTTGCAAATTTAAGCATCGGTGAAAAACAAAGACTTGCGGTGGCGCGTGCATTTGTTGGCGATCCCAAATGGGTTTTTTGTGATGAACCAACTTCTTCATTAGACGATAAAAATGCCCATATTATTGCCAATTTAATAAAAGAAGAAAGCTTACGTTGTAAAGCTTCACTGGTACTAATAACACATGATAGTCGTATTCAATCTTTAATAAAATTCTCTAAAATTATTAGATTAGGAGAACAGTTATAAATATTTTTTATATATCTATTTTGTATCTAAAATCTAAACCCTTAAACTTTATGCTAAGTGTATTTCTTATGGTTGTAGGAATTACAATTATAACTGTGTCTATACTAGTAAATCAGGTTACCAAAAACACTTTCAGTAAAAATAATCCAGGTTTAGATGCTGTTGTTGGTGCTAAAGGAAGCCCTCTTCAATTGATATTATCTTCTATTCATCATATTGATATTCCTACAGGGAATATAAGCTACCAAAATGCAAAAAAAATTATTAAACACCCAGCCATTAAAAGTGCAACACCAATATCGTTGGGTGATAATTTCCAAAATTTTAGAATAGTTGGAACTAACAAAAATTTTTTAAAATTATATAAAGCAAATCTAATATCAGGTACTGCCTGGTCAGAACCAATGCAAGCTGTAATTGGATATAATGTGTCTAAAATCACAAAATTAAAAATTAACAAGTTTTTTGTTGGCTCACATGGCTTGATTGATACTGGGGATGTTCATGTAGAGCAACCTTATAAAGTTGTTGGTGTTTTAAAAAAAACTGGAACCATATTAGATAATTTAATTTTAACAAGTTTAGATAGTGTCTGGAACTTACACTCTGATACAAATAAAAATAAATTAGAGATTACTTCATTGTTATTAAAATACAAGAATAAGACTTCATCTTTCTCTTTTCCTCGCTTAATTAACAAAGGTACAAACATGCAAGCTGCCAGTCCTAGTTTTGAAATTTCAAAACTACTTAAACTTACTGGTAATGCTCATAGAATTGTTGATTACTTCAGTTTACTAATAATAATATTATCTTTCTTAGGAATCTTGATCACTTTGTTAAATAATATAAATGAACGGAAATATGACTTAGCAGTTTTAAGAACACTTGGATTTTCAAGATGGAAGTTATTTTCTATAATTTTATCAGAAGGAATGATTATTTCTATTTTAGGTAGTACTATTGGTATAATATGTGGATACATAATATATGAAAGTATGTACTATTTTTCTATTGTAGGTAGAAGCATAGAATTTGGGGAGTTGAATTTTCTAAATGACTTATTTTTAATTTGGATAATTGTAAACATAATTGCCTTTATAACGTGCCTAGTTCCATGCATAAAAGTTTACAAGCAAAATATAAGATCTACTTTATTAAATAGTTAAAATTTATATATTTATGAAGTGGATTTTATTGAAGGAAAATTTTTTGAATTTGAAGTTTCTATTTATAATTTTTATTACTTTTATTTGTTATAAAGCATTTGGATTTGAAAAATTTAATCTTAATGATATTGACCCTAATGAAAATATTATTGTCGGAGATATGTTTGAGCCACTGAAAGTTACAGGGGACGCTTTGCCATGGCAATTATTTGGCAAGACAAAGGAAGTGGAAGATTGTACTATTGATAAAGATGGTTTTGATTACTGTCTAATCAAACCAATTTATGACGATAAAATTAAAAAATATAATGGGGAAACTGTTACTATAATGGGATACATGTTTCCATTAGAAGAATCTGAAAAACAAAGAAAATTTTTAATAGGCCCGTACCCTTTAAGTTGTCCGTTTCACTATCATGTCGGGCCTTCTCAGGTAATTGAGATAAAATCAAATAATCCAATTAATTTTTCTTTTGATCCAATTACCATCAAGGGCAAACTCAAAATAGAATTTAATGAGGAGACAGGTTCATTCTTTTACCTTGAAACTATTAAGTCTTAATTTATAAAGTATCAGAAACACCCCATATATTCGTTACCTGGCTTGATAAAACACCACCATTCCCATGAGCAACAGATAATTTAGCATTATCAATCCATCCTCCATCAAGTCTTTGACCAACATTGTCTCCTGAAGCATTTCTGAGTTGCCTTAAAGCTTCAAGTGTTACAAAAAGACCGTACATTCCTGGATGCACGCATGATAAACCACCTCCATTTGTATTAACTTTTAAACTTCCACTTGGGCCAATATTATTATTTTTTATAAGTTCAGCAGCTTCCCCCTTTTTACAAAAACCTAAATCTTCTAAAAATAATAAGGTATTAATAGTAAAGGCATCATAAAGTTGGATCGTATCCATATCTTCTGGGGTATATCCAGACATTTCGAACGCTCTTATACCACTTTCAATAGCTGAAGTTCTTACTAAATCTGGCATTTCAGAAATCATTCGATGGTGATGTTCCATTGCCGCACCCAGAAGGTATATAGGATTTTTTTTAGTGTCTTTTGCCCTATCTGATCTAGTCATCACAATAGCAGCACCCCCATCTGTTACTAGACAACAATCTAATTTTCCAAGAGGATCAACAATGGGCCTGGCCGACAAAACGTCGTT
Organism: uncultured Alphaproteobacteria bacterium; assembly: GCA_937142855.1. Classification (GTDB taxonomy): domain Bacteria; phylum Pseudomonadota; class Alphaproteobacteria; order Puniceispirillales; family Marisalimonadaceae; genus Marisalimonas. The sequence continues at coordinate 13,748 of CAKZQZ010000002.1, forward strand.
TACGTTTAATGGACCATCATGATGTGTATAAGCCCTAGGATTTAATAAAGCCCAATCTCTTGCAGCAATCGCTACATTTGCAAGATCCTCCCGTGACGCTCCGAATTCATACATATATCTTTTAGCAGCTAAAGCATAAGCTGAAACTGGCATTCTGGGTTGATACTGAGCCTCATAGGGCATGGCTTCTGAAATTGTTTTAAAACCACCAATACTTTTTTGATTTGAACCGTACGCAACAACAGCTACATTTATCAAACCTGCATCAAGAGCCATGGCAGCTGTTAGAATATGAGATAAAAAACTTGATCCCCCTATTTGCGACCCATCTGCAAATTTTGGTTTTACGCCCAAATACTCTGATAATGACATTGCAGCCATAGAATGAAAAGCAGTCGCAGCAAAAACTCCATCAACTTCTTTTAATTTAATTCCTGCGTCGTCTAAAGCATCATGTACAGCGGTTGCCATTATTTCCATAGCACTCCAACCTGATGCTAAACCACATCCACTCTCTGCTAAACCTACAACTGCAGTTTTACCTCTTAATTTATTTATATCATTTTGATCCATTAATTTTATCCTTATACAATATCAAAAATTACTGCTGGTTCTCCATTTAATGAAGAAATTCTAGCTTTAACTTTTTGACCAATTTCAACTTTATCTGGATCTACACCCTCAACTCTTGCCATCATCCTTGGACCTTCTTCTAAAGTAATCAATGATAAGTTAAAGTCTCCACCCTTTTCAGGTAATCGTCTATTACAAGAAGAACTATATACTACTCCATTTCCAGAGGCTTCAACCCACTCTAAATCACGCTCACCACTGCCTGGGAACGCCACACGAGGATGAAAGAAAAATTGATTAAGACTCTTACATCTTTGGATCATAAATTTTCCATCTGATAAAAAATCCTTAAATTGCTGTTCTGGTCCTACCAAACCTTTTAAATTTTCTGGCATTTTGTCTCCTGTCTTATTTTTTTATAATTAATGCATCTAGAGCTATAACTTCTGTCTCACTTACTAAAATTGGATTCATTTCTACTTGATCAACTTTATCTGAATTAGCGGCTATAAAGTTAGAAAGATTTACAATTGCATTTAACAATGAATTTATGTTAACAGGCGGCTTTCCCCTTGCACCATAAAAAATATCTTTACTTTTTAATGATAAAATCATTTGTTCAGCTTTTTCTTTATTCACAGGTGCTTCTGCAAAAACAATATCTTTCATTACTTCTGCATAAATTCCACCAAGGCCAAACATTACAATAGGTCCAAAAACAGGGTCAATTTTTGCACCTAAAATACACTCAAGATCACCCTTTTTCATTGGTGAAATCATAATTCCATCTATTTTTGCATTAGGAACAGTATTTTTTACATTTTTAAAAATATTTTGATAAGAGCTTCTTGCCATCTCTAAATTATCTATATTTAAAACCACTCCCCCTACGTCAGTCTTATGCTGAATGTCTGATGATACTATTTTCATAACATACTTATTTTTACTCTCTTTAAAATAAGAGGATAATTCATCAATATCTTTTATTAGAAAGGGTTTTAATACTGGCAAACCTGAAGATAAAAGTACTTCGCTACAATCAATTTCGTTTAAATTTTTATCAGGAATATTTACTTTATATTTTGCAGCATCAAAGCTATTTAGTCTTAGCTTTTCATTAAACTTTTCACCAAAAAACATAAGTGCAGACATCGCGACAACTGCTCTAGTAGGATCTTCAATACATAAAAATCCTTCTTTTTCATAGTTTTCATATATTTCTTGAGGTGCAACCATACAGTTTATAAAAAGCTTATCTTTATAGCCCGACATTGCCTGTTTCAAAGAAGCAAGCAAAGGCTTCGATAGCACTGGAGATCCAGCCACAGATGTCCAAAATCCGATTAAAGCGTCATAACCTCCTCTTGATAACATTAAATCCGTAAATTTAGGTACAATAGATAAGTCATTAAAAAATTGGGCAGTAACATCTACTGGGTTCATAGGAGAAGCAAAAGGCACTAGCTCCTTTAAAATCTTTTGCGCATCTTGAGGCATTGGGCCGACAGTTAGGCCTTCATCAGAAGCAGCATCAGCCATTAAAACACCACCGCCACCTGAAATAGTTACTAGTCCTAAATTTTTTCCTGCAGGATATATTCTTGGTTTTGTTGCATAGGCAACATCTAACATTTCTTCAGTACTGCGAACTCTATAAGCTCCATGTGCTCTTAATACTTCATCATAAACTGCATCTTCTCCAGCCAACGAAGCTGTGTGTGAATTTGCAGCAGCAGCCCCAACTTCAGATCTACCAACTTTCATAAAAATAACAGGTTTTTTTTCCAATCTAGCAGTGTCCAATGCCTTAGTAAATTGTTCTCCATCTTTAACGCTCTCGGCATATGCCATAATTGTGTGGACATCTGGATCTTCCGCCATTAGTTGAATTGTCTCTCCGACTGACAAATCCACTTCATTGCCTGTTGTCATCCAGTATCTAATTCCCAAACCTCTTTGATGAGCAACCATGTAAATATGACTACCGTAAGCACCAGATTGACTTGCAATAGATATTCCGCCTGGTTTTGGCGTAGCTCTATCTATGGTAGAAGTAAAAGTAGGATAAAAATTTGTTGCAGAATTGAAAAGTCCTAAGCAATTGGGACCTATCACTCTTAAACCACTTTCTTGACTTATCTTTTTGATTTGATTTTGGTAAACTTCACCCTGACCTCCAATTTCAGAAAATCCCGAAGAAAAAATCAGAGCTGTTTTCGCTTTTTTTTGAACAGCCTGTTCAATTACAGAAACAACAATATTTGATGGGACTGCAACTAATATGAAATCAAGATCTTCTTTTACATCAAGCAAACTTGGGTAAGCCTTTATACCTTGCACCGTATCTCTATTGGGATTAATTGGAAAAATACCACCTGAGAATTTTTGTTCAATCATATGAGCCAAAGGACGACCACCAATCCTACCCTTATTATCAGAGGCACCAACAATAGCTATAGACTTTGGAGACATTATTTCATTCAGTGTTGTCATTATCTGACCTTTATGTGTCATGGTGTTTAAAAATTTATTTAATGTACATTAAATAATAAACTTGTTAAATGAAACATAATATTTAGTTAAAAATTTGAGATAAATGCCAAGAATTTTAATTCTAACTTGCTTTATACAAACACTTTCCATGATTGGTTTTGCCATTTGGCCAATTTATCTTATTGATCTTCAATCACAGTGGAATTTATCTAACAGTGAAGCTGGTTGGATAAGCGGCTCATTTTATATTGGATATGTTATTGCCACCCCCTTTTTGGTCAGCTTAACAGATACTTATGATGCTAGAAAATTATATTCTATTTCTTGTATTATAGGATCCATAGGCTTATTACTTTTTTCTCTTTTTGCTTCTAACGCTATAAACGCATCAGTTTTTTGGTCATTAGTTGGTGTTGGACTTGCTGGAACTTATATGCCTGGCTTACAAATTCTCAACTCTAGACTTAATAGAAATGCAAGAGAAAAGTTTGTCGCAGTTTATACTGCTTTTTTTGGGTTTGGTGTTGCACTTTCTTTTTCTTTATTTGGAATTTTAAAAAATTATAATATTAATTGGGAAAACTCTTTTCTATTAGCTTCTTTTATCCTGTTTGTTAGTGCTTTTCCATTATTATTATTTTCAGGAAAAGAAATAGAAGAGCGTCAGCCAAAACCTTACCAAGGCATCATAATAGTGCTTATTTCAGTTATCAAAACTTTTAGAAACAAGAAAGCATCTCCTTTTATTCTTGGGTATGGAGGTCATACCTACGAGTTATTTGGATTTAGAAGTTGGACTTTTCCCTGCATGATTTTTCTTTCTAGTCACTTTAATGTCTCTGCTAGTGACGCTTTTATCGCCAATAGTATTGGATTAATGGGCTTTATAGGAATTTTTACTTCTATATATGGAGCTAAATATTGTATTGGAAAAGATAGAGCTAAAGTGGTTTCAAACATGGGTATGTTATGCTTCTTTGGATCAATCCTAACTGCAATTTCTTTTTGGCTGAGTTTCTGGATGGCTCTTTTGATGCTTTTCATTTATAATGCACTAATTACATTAGATTCTGGTTCTTTGACAACAGGAACAGTTATAAATGGAGATTCTCACGATAGAGGTGTAAGACTAGCACTACACTCTATGGTTGGCTTTTTAGGTGGTGCAATAGGCGGGCCAGTGGTAGGTTTTGTCTTAGACAATTTTGGAGGACAAACTAGCCATCTTGCATGGTTCATTTCATTTCTATGCTTAGGTTTAGGATCTCTTGTTTCGGCCTTGACATTTAAATATTACTTTTTCAAATATAAAGAAAATAAATAAAATTACCTACAACAATGGAGATACTATTATGAATACTAAAATATTGCTTAATGAACGCCCACATGGGGAGCCTAATTTAGGTAATTTTAAAACAGTACAAGAAGATATAAGAACACCTAAAGATGGTGAGGTCCTCCTAAAAACAATTTATATGTCATTAGACCCGTACATGCGAGGTAGAATGAATGACGCAAAAAGCTACGCAAAGCCAGTTGAAATTGGGGAAGTTATGGAAGCAGGTGCTTTAAGCCAAGTAATCGAAAGCAAATCAAATCTTTTCAAAGTTGGTGACTTTGTTGAAGGTAGAACTGGTTGGCAAGATAATCCAACTGTAAATGAAAAAGAGTTAAGATTAATTGATCCTGAAATGGCCCCCCTTTCTACTTCTATTGGTGTTCTAGGTATGCCTGGAACAACAGCATATGTGGGTATGCATAACTTTGCAAAACCCCAAGAAGGAGAAACTTTAGTTGTTTCTGCTGCAAGTGGAGCGGTGGGTGCAACGGTTGGTCAAATTGGAAAAATTTATGGATGTAGAGTGATTGGTGTAGCCGGTACAGATGATAAATGTGAGTTTACTAAAACTGAACTAGGCTTCGATGATTGTGTCAATTATAAAGACCCTGATTTTAAAGAAAAACTTAAATCTGCTTGTCCTGATGGTGTTGACATTTATTGGGAAAATGTTGGCGGGGTTACCTTTGACACTGTTATGCCTCTTTTAAACGATTATGCTAGAATTCCAGTTTGTGGATTAATTAGTTTATACAACGCCACCAGTATTAAAGGTGGTGAAAAAGACAGATTGCCTCTTTTGTTTAGACAAATTCTTACTAAGAGAATGATGATCAAGGGTTTTATAGTTTTTAATCATTACGATCAAAGAGAAGAATCTATCTTAGCTCTATCAAAATGGATTAGGGAAGGTAAAATTAAATATAAAGAAGATTTCGTTGAGGGTTTAGAAAATGCTCCAAACGCATTTATAGGACTATTAAATGGTAAAAACTTTGGAAAGTTAGTTGTAAAAGTTAACCCTGACCCTACTTTGTAAAAATCAGAAGTTATATTTTAATTTAAACTATCAAAATTTTTATTTTGTTTAACCAGATCTTCTAATAATTTCGGAGGAGCCCAAAACCTTGGGTTTTCTTCTGAATATTTTTGAATATTTTTCAAAATCTTATCTAATCCAATCATATCCGCATATTTCATTGGACCACCCCTCCATTTAGGAAATCCATAGCCATTGGTAAAAACAACATCGATATCTGATGGTTTTAACGCTATTTTTTCGCTTAAAATTTTAGTTCCCTCATACACCATAGCAGCAATATATTTGTCTAATATTTCCGTATCATCAAATTTTTTAGGGGTTATTCCAACTCTTTCTCTTTCTTGTTCACAAATCATTTCTATTTCTGGATTAGGAGTTAGAAAAGGAACATCTTCACCGTATAAATAATATCCTTTTGAGGTTTTTTGACCAAACCAACCTCTTTCGCATACTCTATCAGGAATTTCTACATATCTATCATCCTTATGTCTGAATGGTGCTTTTCTTTTTCTTGTTGCCCAACCAATATCACCACCAGCCAAATCAATTACCTGGAAAATTCCCATAGCACACCCAAATTCTCTTATTACCTTATCAACATGGAAGGGGCTTGCTCCATCTTCAACCATGTGATAAGTCCCAATTAAGTATTTTGAAAGAATTCTATTACCTATAAAACCATCACATACTCCTGATCTTACGGGTACCTTTTTCATTTTTTTTGCTAAGTTGAATGCAGTAGCGACAGTATCTTTAGATGTTTTTTCTGCTACCACAACTTCTAAAAGTTTCATAATGTTAGCTGGAGAGAAGAAATGTAAACCAATAACCCTAGTAGGATCGTCTACAACTGAGGCAATCTCATTTACATTTAAGTAGCTAGTATTTGAAGCTAAAATACATTCTTTACTACAAATCTGATTTAATTTTACAAAGACTTCTTTTTTAACATCCATATTTTCAAATACAGCCTCTATTATTAAGTCTCTATCTTTAAGATCAGAAAAATCAGTCGTTGCAGAGAAGAGGTCCATAAATTGTTGTTTTTGTTCAGTTGAAATTCTATTCAACTTAACGCTTCTATCGTAAGTGGAATTAATTTTTGCTTTGGCTTTTTGAATAGCATCATCATTTTGTTCAACCATAATTACATCAAATCCTGCATTCATGGCAGCCATGGAAATCCCAGTCCCCATAGTACCACCACCAATTATACCAATTTTTTTAAGTTCAATCGGTGTGCCGTCTTTTAACTCGGGTATTTTTGTATTAGCTCTTTCTGCAAAAAAGGAATGTATTAACCCTTGCCTTTGTGGGCTTTCAATACATTCTTCGAATAATTTTCTTTCATTTGAAATAGCTTCGGCAAAATCTAGTTTAATGCCCTCTTCTACAGATCTAATAATTGCATGTGGTGAAAATAAATTTTTGTATTTTTTTGATGCAATATCTTTAAATTTTAGAATTAGTTCATCTATTTCTTTTTTATCACTAATTTTATTTTGTAACTGAGAAGCTGGCCTTGGTTTAAAGCCATCTTCAATTAATTTTTTAGCATATTCTATACCATTATCTACAGTATTTTTGTTATCAGCAATCTCATCGATAATGCCTGCAGATAAAGCTTCTTTAGCTGGAACATGTTTGCCAGTAAGCATCATATCTAAAGCCATATCAACTCCACATAATCGTGGAAGTCTTTGTGTTCCACCAGCGCCAGGCAGAATTCCAAGCAACACTTCGGGCAATCCAACTTTGGTGTTTGGAGCTGCAATTCTGTAATGTGCTGACATTGCAACTTCCAAGCCCCCACCAAGTGGAGTTCCATGTAATGACGCGACAACAATTTTATTAAGACTTTCAATTTTATCGCAAATTTTTCCTAAAATTGGGGCGTCTACTTTTTTTCCAAATTCTTTTATATCAGCCCCTGCAAGAAAGGTTCTCTCTGGAGCTGTAATCACAATTGCTTTAATTTTTTCATTTGATGACAGTTTTTCTAAAGTATCTAAAAGCCCAATTCTAACAGCAGCACTAATGGCATTGACTGGCGGATTAGAAATTTCAATAACTCCTATTTCATCTAAAATTTTATATTTAACTGGTATCATTATGCCCTCTTTATAATAAGTTTTTTTTAGCTTCTAAATATTCATTATTAATTCTTTTAATAAGTTCACTTGCTGGTAAAATACTTTTTACAACAGAAATACCCTGTCCAGAACCCCATATTTCTTTCCAACTTTTTGGTTTTGATGCTCCAGAACTAAAATTCATTTTACTTGAATCACTGACCTCAAGGTTTTCAGGATCAAGTCCTTGAGCTTTTATTGACCCTTTTAAATAGTTACCATGAACACCTGTGAATAAATTAGTATATATAATATCATCTGCACTAGATTGAGTGATCATTTCTTTATATCTTTCGTCAGCATTTGCTTCATTTGTGGCAATAAAAGCAGAACCTATATAAGCTAAATCTGCACCCATTGCTTGTGCTGCTAAAACAGCCCCTCCATTGGCTATAGAACCAGATAACAAGAGAGGTCCTTTGAACCATTCTCTAATTTCTTGGATTAAGGCAAATGGAGATAAGGTTCCTGCATGACCTCCAGCTCCAGCGGCTACAGCGACCAAACCGTCTGCCCCCTTGTCTATAGCTTTTTTGGCAAAAAAATTATTAATTATATCATGTAAAACTATGCCTTTTGACTGATGTGCAACTTGATTAACCTCTGGGCGGGCTCCTAAAGATGTTATCCATATTGGAGATTCCCATTTAGCACAAATATCAATATCCTTTTCTAGTCTAATATTTGACTTATGAACAATATGGTTAACAGCATATGGTGCGGCTGGATTGTCTGGATTTTGTTGATTATATCTGTCTAATTCTTCATTAATTTTTCTCAACCAAATTTCCAGCATATTCGGTTCACCCTCTTCTTCTCTCGCGTTCAAACAGGGGAAAGAACCAACAACTCCAGCCTTACATTGTGCTATAACAAGATCAGGGTTGGAGATTATAAAAAGTGGGGAACCAATTACAGGGATTTTAAGCTTATCTAAAGGTGGAATTAGCGACAAAAAAAAATCTCCTTATATTTTATCAAAAATAAAGTTAAAGTTTTAACACGTTAACAATAGAATCTTCAAATAATAGTTACATTTTTACAATTATTTATTATATTAATCTTTAAAAAGAAGATTCATTTTTAAGATCTAGTGGGATGGAGTATTTATGTTTTTAAGTGAAGAAGATTTAAATAAATTTGATAAAGACGGGTATTTGTTCTTTCCAGAAATGTTTAATCCTGATGAAGCTGCTTTGTTAAAACAAGAAGCTCAGAGAGTTTATTCTGAAGACAGAAAAGAGGTGTGGAAAGAAAGTAGCGGAGTAGCAAGAACAGCTTTTGCTGCCCATAAATATAACGAAACTTTTCGAAGGTTAGGAGCACACCCTAGATTAATTGAACCTGTTTCTCAGGTTCTAGATGGTGATATTTATATGCACCAATTTAAATTAAATGCTAAGGCTGCTTTTGATGGTGCAGTTTGGCAGTGGCATCAAGATTATGGTACTTGGAAAAGAGATGACGGTATGCCTGAGCCTAGGGCAATGAATATAGCTGTTTTTCTTGATGATGTTACAGCTGCTAATGGTCCATTATTATTTATACCAGGAAGTCATAAATCAGGAGTTATAGATGCAGGACATGATTTAGAAACAACAAGTTATCCTCTTTGGACATTAGATAATGACAAAGTTTTAGAACTTGCAGAAAGAGGCGGATGCGTTGCGCCAACTGGACCAGCGGGAAGTATGTTGATGTTTTCATCTTTACTTGTTCATGCTAGTCCTCCAAATATTTCTCCTTTTGGAAGAAGTATAGTTTACCTATCATTGTGTCACGTGGATAATCACATAACAAAATTTAATAGGGATGAGTGGATTGCTCATCGTGATTTCACTCCAATATCTAAATTTAAAGATGATTGTTTAGAAGAACTAGTTAACCAAAATGTAAATGCCGCTGAATAAATTTTAGTTCTTCTTTAAAAGGAAAATCTCAATTGTTTTTAATAAACTCGGTTTCAAATTTTAGAGATGCATCTATAGGCTCTAAAATGAAAAACAACGTTTTATTTAGATGTGCAAAATTAAGTACCCTTAGCAATACAGATATTCAGAAATTAGAAGAAATAAATCTTCATGCAATTATAGATTTTAGAGATCCTAAAGAAATTAAAAAAGCTCCCGATAATCTCTCATCTAAATTAGAGAAAAAGTATGTAAACCTTCCAATCTCAGCCAGCACATTAAGTAGGATGGTAGATCAAAAAAATGTAAAAGGTGATAAGGTAGAAACGTATCAGAATGTAATGGAAGAAAGTTACAAGCTCTATATTAATAATCATAAACATGTGTGGAAAGAATTTATAAAAACCTTACTAAGGTCTGGAGGTAAACCTGTAATTTATCATTGTTCTGCAGGTAAGGATAGAACCGGAATAGCCAGCTATATTATTCAAAAATTATTCAGTAATTCAATGGATGATATTTTTAAAAACTATCTTTTATCTAATCAATTATTAACAACCAAGGCTGCAACAGCTGAACAAACAACTTCTTCAAATCAAGATAATATTTTAGTTACAAATATTATGTTAGATACATTGGCAAAAGTTAAAAAATCTTATTTATTGTCAGCTATCAATGAAATTAAAAATAATTATTCATCTCTAGAAAAATACATTTGTAATGAACTACAATTTGATATCAATGATTTAGAAAAACTAAAAAAATTATACTCAATTTAGAGGCACAACAATGTATCTTCAAAATTTAATATCTGAAAGAATATCTCAAAAAAACCCAGTGAAAGTTGCATTGATTGGAGCTGGGAAATTTGGATCGATGTTTTTAAGTCAAATTCCAACTACTTCTGGCATTCAAGTTGTTGCGATAGCTGATTTATCTCCAGATAATGCAAAGAAAGCATGTAAAACTGTTGGTTGGGATGATGAATTGATATCATGCACAAATTTTTTTGAATCTGGAAAAGATGTCATAGAGTTATCTGAAATTGAAGTAGTAATAGAAGCAACAGGTCATCCTTCAGCTGGCATTGAACATGCGAGGCATTCTTTTAAACACGGGAAACATATTATAATGGTAAATGTTGAGGCTGATGTTTTGGCTGGTGGGTTACTAGCTAAAGAAGCAAAATCAGCTGGGGTTGTTTATTCTATGGCATATGGCGATCAACCAGCCCTAACAGCAGAAATTATTGATTGGGCTAGATCTGCTGGATTTTATGTTTCAAGTGCTGGTAAAGGTACAAAATACCTTCCTGAATATCATAAATCTACGCCAGACACTGTTTGGAACTATTATGGCATTTCTAATAAAGAAGCTAAACAAGCAGGCATGAATTCCAAAATGTTTAATTCTTTTTTAGATGGTACCAAATCCAGCCTAGAAATGGCCGCAATAGCTAATGCATGCGAATTAAGTGTTCCAAAAAATGGATTACTTTTTCCTCCATGTGGAATGGACGACCTTTCTTCAATTTTAAAACCTAAAATATCAGGGGGTATCCTAACTGAAAATGGACAAGTAGAAGTTGTCTCCTCACTTGAAAGAGATGGAAGGCCAGTTTTCAAAGACCTTAGATGGGGCGTTTACGCAGTTCTTCAAGCTCCAAACGATTATGCAGCCTCTTGTTTCAAACAATATGGTATGAATACAGATGAAAGTGGTGAATTTTCTGCTATGTACAAACCATTCCATTTAATAGGAATGGAACTAAACATATCTGTATTTTCTGCTGCTTTACTTAATCAACCCACAGGACAAACAAAGACTTTCGCAGGAGATGTCGTAGCTACAGCGAAAAGAAACCTTAAAAAAGGAGAAACACTTGATGGAGAAGGAGGTTCAACAGTTTGGGGGAAATTAATACCATCTAGGACATCTTTATCCATTGGAGCACTACCAATTGGGTTAGCTCATAATATTAAACTAAATAAAAACATTGAAGAGGATCAATTGATTAGCTGGAATGATGTTGATTATAATTTAGAAGATAAAACCATTAGTTATAGAAAATTAATGGAAAAAGAATTTACATTTTTATTGGATTGATTGGCCCCTTATCTAAACGCCATACGAAACCTGAAACACCCTCTTCGGGAAAATAATCTTTAAGCAATGGATCGTGTCCGGGTATAACAAGTTTAATATCTGAAGCTAAACCTTTAATTATTTTGAAACCATTCAACATATCTTCTAAATCAACTACAATTGGAAAAGGTTTTCCAGAAAGAAAATTCTCATAAAAATGAGTGGCGTCTGAGGCAAGACACATATATCCACTATTTGTTTTAACTCTAACTGATTGCAGACCCCTTGAGTGCCCTCCGATTAAATGAGTGGTTACTCCAGGGCGAATTGCACCAAAACCATTGTAGAATACAACCCTACCAGAATAGAGGTTCTTGACCATTTGACACACATGCTCACCAGTAAATGGCATTTTAATTGTTTCATGACACATACAAGGACCTGTGGCATAAGCCATTTCACTTTCTTGCAAATGAAACTTAGCGTTTGGGAACTCCTTTAATCCACCTGCATGATCATAATGAAGGTGTGTGATTATAACATCCGTAACTTGATTAGCTTCTATATCTAATGCTTTAAGAGCTTCAGAAGGTGATCTTTGAATTGGTCTGTTTCTTCTTTTTGCTTCGTCATAATCATAACCAGTATCTACAACAATTACACTTTCATCAGATTTTAAGACCCATATGAAATAATCAATTGTATGATCTTTATTAGAATGATCGTCAAAAATAAAACTCTCTCCTCGAGTTCTATCCGATCTTTCTGCATATTTTAATGCATAAACTTCCCATACTTTATCTAATACCGTATCCATATTTATACCTTTTTAGCTATTACAATTCTTCTAGCCTGTCTGTTGCTGGAGGAGGCGTTGGGCTAATGTTTGAAATTAATTTATAGTTTTCATCGTCTAAAATTATATTAACAGATTCTAAAGAAGGCTTAAGTTGTTTTAAATTTCTTGCGCTAATGATAGGTGCGGTTATAGCATCATTATGGGATACCCATGCGACAGCTAAAGAAATTGGGTCATAGTTTAATTCCTTAGCTAAGTTTTTTAGAGAAAGAGCAGATTCAAACATCCATTGCTGACCATATCTTGTTTTATATTTTGCATTATCATGAAGCCTGCCAGAACTATTCTTGTTAACAGGATTATCATCAGAATATTTACCAGTAAGAAGTCCTCCACCTAATGGACTATAACTTATCACACCTATATTTTCTGATTTTGCCATAGGTAATATCTCAACCTCAGCTTGTCTTTTAACAAGGTTATACATAGGCTGTAGGATATCTATTGAAGGAAAGTCATATTTTTTAGCTATTAATTCTGCTTTCATAACTTGCCAAGCAGAAAAATTTGATACACCAAGTTGAAAAAACTTTTTCTCTTCTTTCAACTCTTTAAGAGTTTCAAATGTTTCTTCTAATGGAACATTATCATCCCAGTGGTGTAAGAAAAAAACATCTACATAATCTTGTTTTAATCTTTTCAAACTCTCTTCTAACTGTGACCTAATATTTTTACCACTAGATCCACCGACTGAGCCAGCTTTAGTGACTAAAATAATTTTTTCTCTTTCGTCTTTTATTAAATTTCCAAGAATTAATTCTGATTTTCCCCCAGTGTAAACAAAAGCGGTATCAAAAAAATTAATACCATTGCTTCTACAAGCTTCATACATTTCCTGGCTATCTCTTTCATCTGCTCCATCTCCAAATTGCATTGTGCCGAAACAAAGTGATGAATTTTCAAGAAAATTAGGACCATACTCTCTAATTACTTTCATGATGTTTTTACCTTTCAATTTTATTTAAATTTTTGCATCCATACTAAGCCAGTATCAGTGCTTGTTCTTGGTTTATATTCGGCCCCTATTATATCTTTATAACCTATTTTAAATATCTCAGGTATAATATAGCTAAAATCTAATTCTCCTTTATCTGGTTCTGCCCTGTCTTGAACAGATGCTATTTGAACATGTCCAATATAAGACAAATGATCTTTGAATCTTTTTAGAACGTTTCCCTGATTTATTTGTACATGATAAAAATCAAACATTATTTTTAAGGAATCTGGTCCTACTAGTTCACATATTTCTTTTGCTTGCTCAACTTTTGTTAAGAAGTAACCTGGGTTATCATTAAGGTTTAATGGTTCAATAACTAAGTTTATACCACTACCATTAATTAATTCCTTAGCAAATTTTAGATTATCAATAAATGTAACTAATGATTTTGTTGATAAGTCTGTAATACCTGCCATTGCATGAATATTTTTAGCTTTGATTATTTTTGCGTATTCAAAAGCCTGAATAATAGCGTCTTTTGCTTGTGAAATTTTAGAGGGCACTGCAAGTAAACCATTATCCCCTTTTTCAATATTTCCCTTAACAGTATTAATGCCCATTACTGGTAACTGAACTTCATCCAGAGCTTTTTTAATATCTTTTGCATCATGTTCATAAGGAAATTGAAATTCGACAGCATCAAATCCATTTTCTTTAGCTTTATAAATTGCTTCAACTTGTGTAAGTTCATTCCAAAGCAAACCTAAATTAGCAGAAAATCTATACATTTTTAATCCCATTCTAAATTGAATTTATTTACAACTGATAATATTTGATCATTATTTAATTCTTTGGCGTTTGCCCCTTTGAGAATGAGAGCTAATTTAGCAGTAGCCTCTAATTCTTCTATAGCATTGACTGATGACTCAAGATCTTTACCAGACACTACTGGTCCATGATTAGCTAAAAGAACTGCAGACCGTTTGCCAGCTAAACCCTTTATTGCTTGTCCCATTGCTGGGTCTCCAGGAACGAAAAAAGGAAGTAGTTTTACTTTTCCTAATAACATTATTGAATAAGGGGTGTAAGAGGGCAAAACATTATCCTCATCTGTGCCTGGTAACATTGACAAAGCAACTGAATGTGTGGAGTGCAAATGAACGACAGCTCCTGATTTTAAACCTCTAGTCTCATAAAAAGCTTTATGAAGTGGTAGTTCTTTTGTTGGTAATAACGAACCGATAGATTGACCGGTTTTAGTTATTTTGACTATTTCATTTGGATCTAATCTACCAAAAGAAGACCCTGATGGTGTAACTAAAATCTCATCATCATCTAAACGAACAGATATATTTCCAGTTGATCCATGAGTAATACCTCTATCAAATATAGAAGCTGCAAAATGACAGATTTTTTCTCTTATTTTACTCTCTGACATTGAAAATTTTCCTTTAATTAATATCCAAATATTTGAAACAAGAAACCTATGGATAAACCAATAACAACATGGCTACCTATTGCTAAGGAGCAAGCCATAGCTGGTGATGGTGTCTTAAACGCTAAAAAACCTTTTCCAAGTACTGGCATAAAGAAAAACCACGGTATTATGACACTGACTAATCCAAAAACTATCCCATCAATGTAAGATGCATTCAAAACTTGAAAATTGTATAATATAAAAAAAACTAATGAATATAAAATTGCTACACTGTAATGCACCACCCAACCTATAGCTAACTCGTTTTTGATTGGTGTTTCATTATCTATATTTGGGTTGTATACCTTACCTTTTGAAATAGACAACACAAACCATCTACCCACAACAGCCCAATCTGAGGGGTTTATTTTGAATAACATTTTTAAAAACCTTTGCCACAAATCCATGCAAAAACATGAAATAATTCCAATAAATATAATATGAATTATTTCCATAATGTTACTCCGTTTGAATTAGTTTTTTCTAGTAATAATATAATTAACAATATAAAATATAATATATTATATCTATGATTAATTTATTTTAAATAAACCCATAATTATGAACATAACATAGGAGACTGATTCATGGCTAATTTCGACGGACAAACAGCAGTTATTACTGGAGGTGCACAAGGAATTGGTTTTGCCACGGCTAAACGACTAATTAATGATGGGTGCGAAGTTATGATTTGGGATATAGACGAAAAATTAGGATTAGAAACATCTAAAAAGTTGAACTGCCAATTTTTAAAAGTAGACCAAACTGATAACAAAGCGGTTGAAGAAGCCACAGATAAAACAATAAAGCAAATGGGTAAAATTGATATTTTGGTATGTAGTGCAGGAATAGCGGGTCCAACATATACAACTTGGGATTACCCTGTCGAGGAATGGTCAAAAGTTTTCAATGTTAATGTAAATGGTGTTTTTTATTGTAATAAGTATGTGGTAAAAACTATGCGAGAAAAAGGTTATGGTAGGATTATTAATATAGCTTCCATTGCTGGTAAAGAAGGTAATCCAAATGCTCCGGCTTATTCAGCATCAAAAGCGGCAGTTATAGGATTAACCAAATCATTAGGCAAAGAAACAGCCAGTCAGGACATAGCAGTAAATTGTATAACACCTGCCACAGCAAAAACTAGAATTCTAGACCAAGTATCTCAAGAATTTATTGACTACATGATCTCTAAAATACCTAGAAATAGATTTGTTACAGTAGAAGAAATTGCTTCGCTCATATCTTTTCTTGCCAGCAAAGAAAATAGCTTCACTACGGCAGGAGTTTTTGATATTTCTGGCGGAAGAGCAACATATTAATTGGTGAGGATTTTCAGGAGATCCTCTGCACCTAATGGTAAAACTAACCTTAGGGAGGTTAAAGCTAGTTTTTTAATTTAAGAACAAATAAACGGGGGAGTTTTTTGATCTGTTGTTTTTATAGATGATATGTCGATATTTTCTTAAACTAACTTCAGAACTATGATATTAATCGCAAAACCGATTATTTTTTATGCACTAAATTTGAATAATTATATAAACGATTAAAAATTAATCATTTATATACCTGAATTAAGTTCCATTATGCCTGACAAAATAACAACTGAAAAAAGTGCAAGGCCCATACCTCTATTAACCCATAATTGCTTATTTGAAGCTAGGGACCATTTTTTTAAACTTATGCCTAACCATAACCAAAAAAAGTGAATGGGTATCCATATCGAATTTACTATAATAAACTTAGTTATAATCTCTAAATCATAAGTGGACATGCCTAAAGATAAAACAATAAATAAATGTCCTTGAACAACATAAGCTTTAGGATTTATAAATTGTAAGAATATCCCTTCATATAGCCTTGGTGCTTTTAGGCTTTGTTTAAAACCAGTTTTATTATCGGATGTAGCTATTCGCCAAGATAAAAATGATAAATATGATAATGACAAAATTAAAAAAGTTAACTCAACACCATCTATTTCAAATAAAAATTGTTTAAAACCAAGAACAACAAAAAGAGCAACACCATTTGTTCCTAAAAATAATCCAATAAGGTACATAATACCAACTCGCCAGCCAAAGCCAGCTCCAACACCAGCAAGAGACAAAACACCTGGACCTGGGGTAACCATCATTAAAAAACTTATTATTATGTAAGTTATCATTGAGAACTATAGGAGGTAAGCCTACACCTTTGACTTTTGATTATATTAATCAAGTTGTAATTATACTATGGAAAATTAAAAGGCAATATTATAAAAAAAGTTTACCAGGATTCATTATTTTATTTGGATCAAAAGCATTCTTAACTTGCTTCATAATGTCGACAGCATTACCTAGTTCTTTTAACATATATTTTCTTTTACCCTGACCAACTCCGTGTTCACCAGTACAAGTCCCGTCCATTCTAATAGCTCGCTCGGATATTCTTGTTAAAAAACTATCTAATTTATCTAATTCATTTTTATTGTTTTTATCTATTAACAAGGCCACATGAAAATTTCCATCTCCTGCATGGCTTACTATAGGGCCAATCAGTTCATTTTTTTCCATATCTTCAATAGTTTCAGTTATACAATCAGATAGTTTTGAAATTGGTACACAAACGTCAGTAGAATACAATGAGGCTTCGGGCCTAACGGCTCTACATGACCAATAAGCATCATGACGAGCTTTCCAAAGTTTATTTCTTTCTTCATTATTAGATGTCCACTCGAAATCAGCGCCTCCAAAATCAGAAGAAATTTCACCAAATAGTTCTGACTGTTCTTTTACAGATGACTCACTTCCATGAAACTCCACTAGCAACAATGGCGCTTCTGGTAGGTTTGTTTTTGAATAGTTATTAACTGCTTTGACTTGAGCAAGGTCCATAAACTCTATTCTAGCTACAGGAATACCTGCTTGAATAGTCATAATCACTGTATCTGTTGCATCTTTTACGGTAGGAAAACTAACTCTTCCACCAGCAATAACTTCAGGAATTCCATATAATTTAAGAGTGATTTCAGTTGTTATCCCAAGCGTTCCTTCAGAACCAACCATTAACCGGGTTAAATCATAACCCGCTGAACTTTTTCTTGCTTTATTAGCCGTTTTAATTATTTGACCATCCGGCATCACGACTTCAAGAGCTATTACATTATCTTTCATAGTACCGTATCTAACAGCATTCGTACCAGAGGCTCGTGTAGCTGCCATCCCACCAATAGACGCATTTGCTCCTGGGTCAATAGGGAAAAATAAACCAGTATCTCTAAGATGCGTATTGAGTTGTTCTCTAGTTACTCCCGGCTGAACAACAACTAAAAGATCGTCTTGATAAACTTTTAAGATCTTATTCATATTATTCATATCTATTGAAATTCCACCATATGGTGCATTAAGATGCCCTTCAAACGACGAACCTATTCCAAAGGGTATTATCGGACACTTATATTTTTTACAAATCTTTACTACCTTTTGAACATCTTCCTTAGATTCTACAAATACAACACCATCAGGCAATTCTGACTCATGAATAGTCATTGTATGAGTGTGTTGTTCTAAAATACTTTTGCTATTTGAAAATTGTTGGCCAAATTCTTCTTTTATTTCTTGCACACATAATTCTATATTTTTTTTATCATAATCTTCACTTGACCATGATGAAACTATGCCATCCATATTAACAAACCTTTTCTACATAATTCATATTTATAAAATCTTACCTGGATTCATTATTCCTTTGGGGTCTAATTCCTGCTTTATTAATTTCATAAAATCAACCGCAGGACCCAACTCATCAATTAAGTATTGTTTCTTACCTTGCCCTACTCCATGTTCACCAGTACATGTTCCTTCCAAACTTATAGCTCTATGTGCTAACCTTTCTAAAAATGCGTTTGCAGCATCCACTTCCTTTTTTATTTTTGGATCAATCATTAATTGCACATGAAAATTACCATCTCCCACATGTCCTACAATTGGTCCATAGAGACCATTTTTTTCCATATCCTCTATTGTTTCCATAATACATTCTGATAACCTTGAAATAGGAACACATACGTCGGTTGCTATATATTCAGCATCAGGCCTAGTTGCTTTAACAGCATAATAAACATCATGCCTTGCTTTCCAAAGTCTATTTCTCTCCTCAATACTTGAGCTCCATTCAAAATTATCTCCTCCAAAATCCTTAGAAATTTCATTAAACAATTCGGATTGCTCTTTTACGGAAGAAGTACTTCCATGAAACTCTAGCAATAACAATGGGGACTCAGGTAAATTTAGATTAGAATAACTATTTACAGCCTTTACTTGTGCAATATCAAGAAGTTCTATCCTTGCCACAGGTATTCCTGCTTGAATGGTCATAATAACAGCGTCAGTTGCATTTTTTACAGATGGAAAAGTACATCTTCCAGCACCTATTTCTTCTGGAATCCCGTATAATTTAAGAGTGATTTCTGTAATAACTCCTAATGTTCCTTCAGAACCAACCAAGAGCCTAGTTAAGTCATAACCTGCAGAACTTTTTCTAGCTCTACTAGCTGTTTTAATTATCTCTCCATTTGGCATTACCACCTCCAGAGAAACAACATTGTCTTTCATAGTTCCATATCTAACGGCATTAGTTCCAGAGGCGCGTGTAGAGGTCATACCCCCAATTGATGCATTAGCGCCTGGGTCTATTGGAAAAAAGAGACCAGTATCTCTTAGATAAGTATTTAATTGTTCTCTTGTAACCCCCGGTTGGACAACTACAGTAGAATCTTCTGGATAAACCTTTATAATATTATTTAAATTGTTCATATCTATAGATATTCCACCAAAATTTGCATTCAAGTGTCCTTCTAGGGAAGACCCAGCTCCAAAAGGTATTATTGGACAGCCGTGCTCATGACAAATTTTAACAGTTTTCTGGACATCTTCTTTATTGTAAGCAAAAACAACACCATCAGGTATTTCTCTTTCATGGACTGTCGTTGTAGTTGTATGTTGTTCTCTGACTGAGTTAGAAGTGGAGAATTGTTGACCAAATTCTTTTTCTAAAGCACTTATCGCGTTAGATACGTTATACTGAAATTTTTCATAAAAAGAATTATTCACTTCTAAAATAGTCAATAGAATTACCTCAAATAAAATACGTAGATTTAATCTATTTATTATATTTCAAAATAAAGATTGAGTAAATTATTAGATTTGAATAAAGAGTATAAAATTAATTATTAAAAAAATTTGAATATGAATTATGTATAAAAAAGCTGTTTTTTTCGGTGAATGTATGATTGAACTTAGTGGAGATATTTCTTCTTTAGATAAGTTTAGTTCAAATATGCAAGTTAACTTTGGAGGTGACGCATATAACTCTTCAGTCTATTTTTCTAGATTAGTCAATAAGGAAGTCTCTACTTTTTTTTCTACTGCGTTAAGTAAAGATACTTTTTCAAGGAAAATGATAGATAGGTTTAAAAGAGAAAAAATTAAATGTAATTATATCAGAACTGATGGTGAAAACCCACCTGGTTTATATTCTATCGAAATCAACAAAAGTGGAGAAAGAAGTTTTTCTTATTGGCGTAATGAATCTCCGTCTAAATTTATATTTCAAGGACTGAAAGGCAAAGAGCTTGCAGAGCAAATCAAAAAATCAAATATTTTTTATTATTCAGGGATTTCTGCAGCAATTCTTGATTCAAAACAAAAGAAACAATTGATTGAAATAGCTTCTTCAGCAAACATTTCAGGATTTGATTTTAATTATAGACCTCAATTACATTCTAACAAATTTGAAAATCAAGAATTATTAAAAGAAATTAATAAAAATATTGATATCCATTTCATCTCTTTTGATGATGCAAGGGATTTGTTTGGCATAAGAAACCCTTTGGAAATTTTCGATATATTGAAAAACGATAACCTATTATTAGTTAGATATAAAAGTTCAATTTTTTTAAAAAATGGTTCAAATGAAGTAAAAGTCATTAATGTTCCTCATGGAAAAGTAGTAGATATGACTGCTGCAGGAGACTCATTTAATGGATCTTTTCTAGCATTGATGCATAACAACAATTTTTCTATTGAAGAAAATATTTTAAGAGCTCACTCTGTAACAAGTGAAGTGATAAAACACAAGGGCGCTATTATAGATAAAAAATATATGCCAATGATATAAACTTAAAGGAGAACATTAAAATGCAAAAAAATCTATTAATTATGTCTCATATGCCTCAGTATTTTATTGATTTAGCTGATAAAAATTTTAATACCTATAAGTTATGGCTTCAGGATGATGAGGATAAATACTTAATTGATATTAAATTAGAGATTGATGCTATTGCCGTCATGGGAGGATATAAGATCACTCCAGATTTAATGAAAAGCATGCCAAATTTAAAAATTATTGCTTGTTATGGTGTCGGATACGATGCAATTGATATTAGTTATGCTAAAAGCTTGGGCATTAAGGTTACAAACACTCCAGAAGTTCTTAACGATGAAGTTGCAGACACAGCAATTGCACTCATGCTTTGCGTTTATAAGCAAATTATTAAGGCTGATACATTTGCTAGAAATAACTCTTGGATAAATGGAGATTTTCCTCTAACAAAAAAATTCACAGGAACGAAACTAGGTATAGTGGGAATGGGTAGAATAGGAAAGGCTATTGCTGAGCGAGCAGAGGCTTTCAAATGTGAAATATCTTATCACTCAAGAAGCAAAAAAGATGTAAAATATAAGTATTTTAATAACTTAAATGAGTTAGCTAAAGAAGTTGACACCTTGTGTGTTATCACACCAGGCGGAAAGGAAACAGAAAAACTTATAAATAGTGAAATTCTAGATGCTTTAGGAGAAGACGGAGTTCTTATTAACGTTGCTAGAGGTTCAGTAATAGATCAAGAAGCTTTAATACATTATCTTGAAAACAAACTTATATTGGCTGCTGGATTAGATGTTTACACCAATGAACCAAATATTCCCAAAAAATTAATGAGTTTAGACAATACAGTTTTACTGCCACACATTGCTTCAGGAACTGTTGAAACTAGAAACGCAATGGGACAGCTTGTCTATGATAACATTGAAAACTATTTTGAAGACAAACCATTAATTTCATCTGTCGTTTAATCAATTTATTCAGGCAAATCTATGCCCGCATTTCTAGCATAAATCTTAGCAACAGCAGCATCATCTTCATTCCCTAACCCACTGCCTGCAGCTGCAATAAATTGTTGTAAAGCAACTGCTGTAAGCGGTGCAGAAAAACTAGAGTTTTTAGCTATATCTAAAACAATACCCAAATCCTTAGGCCAGATGTTAATTGAAGATTTTGGTGTGTAATCATTTTCAATAATATGTGGTGTTCTATTTTCAAGCATCCATGATGTGCCAGCACATTTAGAAATAACTTCTAAAAACTTTTGTGGTTCTATGCCTTGAGTTATCCCAAAAGTAATAGCTTCAGCCATCGCAGCTATATGAATTCCTGCAAGCATCTGATTAACAGCTTTCATAGCAGAGCCTGATCCAGTATTTTCTCCAAATTCAAAAATCATTTCAGAGGTGGCACTTAAGATTGGCTTAGCCACATCTAATGCTTTTCTTTTTCCAGAAATCATATATGAAAGTTTGCCCTCTGCAGACTTTTTTGATCCTCCAGAGATAGGAGCATCTAGATACAAAAGATTTTCATTGTTACTTAGAACTTCCATCTCTTTAGCAAAGTTTGGAGATACAGTTGTACAAACCATAATAAGAGAATTAGTTTTCAATTTTTTTGCCAAACCATCTTTGCCAAAAAGGATCTCTCTTGTTTGTTTTTCATTTAAAACAACAACTATTACAGCTTCCAGATTGTCAAAAAGGATGTTTGTGGCTATACCACCAGAATTTACAAATTGTTGAACTTGATTAGGGTTTTTATCTTTTCCATAAACTTTATAACCTGCTCGCAGAAGAGACTGAGCAATTCCCAACCCCATAGACCCAAGGCCAACGACTAGAATTTCCTTTTTTATAGTTGACATTAATTTTTAATGATTATCCCTGGGTAAAGAGTTTTTTACTTTCTGGTATTTAACAGCATTTTCAAGAACTCCGCCACCAGATAGCTCTCCCACATAGTTTCTTTGAATTTCTTGCCAAGGTGTTTGACTTTTTGGGTATACGGGAACACCATCTTTTTTTCTTTCCTCTATTTCAGAGTCACTGACAATCATGTTTGCAGTACAATTGTTTAAATCAATTACAACTTTATCCCCTGTTCTTAACCAAGCCAAACCACCTCCTGTAGCACTTTCCGGGGAAGCATTGAGGATTGAAGGACTTCCTGATGTTCCTGACTGCCTTCCATCTCCAATACATGGCAATTCTGTAATCCCTTGTTTTATTAAGTCATCTGAAGGTTGCATATTTACAACCTCTGCAGAACCAGGCCAACCCACTGGCCCTGCTCCTCTTATCACTAATATAGAGTTTTCATTCATATTTAGACTTTTATCATTCAAACGGTCATGATAATCTTCGGAACCCTCAAACACTATAACGTTTCCTTCTAATATTCCTTCTTTACCAGGTCGGCTCAAAAATTTGTCTTTAAAACTTTTAGAAATAACTGAAGTTTTCATAATAGCAGCATCAAAGAGATTACCCTTCAAAACAACAAAACCTGCTTTTTGCTTCATTGGTTTATTAAATGGTGTAATAACTTTTTCATCTTTAATTGTAATACCTTTAAGATTATCAGACATTCTTTTACCAGTTACAGTTAAAACATCACCATGAATTTTGTCATTAGCAAGAAGCTCAGACATAATAGCTGCTGTCCCACCTGCTCTATGATAACTTTCGCATAAATACTCACCTGCAGGCTGTATATTTGCCATTAATGGAATATCATATCCAACTTGCTGCCATGCGTCCGTTTCCAACTCAACTCCTACATGTCTTGCTATTGCTGTAATATGAATTTGAGCGTTCGTGGAACCACCAATTGCAGAATTAACAACAATAGCATTTTCAAACGCCTTCCTTGTCATGACCTGTGAAGGTGTTAAATCTTCCTTCACTAATTCTACAATTCGCAACCCAGTTTTATAGGCCATTTGTCCTCGTTCTCTGTATGGCGCTGGTATATTAGCATTTCCCGTTAAACTCATTCCTAATGCTTCGGCAAGAGAATTCATTGTTGAAGCTGTGCCCATTGTATTGCAATGTCCATCTGATGGAGCAGAACTGGTTACGATGTCTATAAATTGTTCGTAATCTATCCTTCCTGCAGCTAATTCTACCCTACTATCCCAAACAGCCGTACCAGAACCAGCTAGTTTTCCGTTATGCCAGCCATCCAACATTGGCCCACCATTGAGAACAATTGCAGGAAGATCAACAGTTGCTGCAGCCATTAAACATGACGGCGTAGTCTTGTCGCAACCTGTCATTAGAACAACACCATCTAGGGGATATCCGTGTAAAATCTCAACCAAACCCAAATAAGCTAGGTTTCTATCAACAGCTGCAGTTGGCCTCTTGAGTGTTTCTTGAATAGGATGTACGGGAAACTCAAATGCTATTCCTCCAGCTGCTCTAATCCCTTCTCTAACCCTCTCGGCTAATTTTATATGAACTCTGTTACATGGAGAAATATCAGATCCTGTTTGAGCAATTCCTATTATAGGTTTGCCAGACCTTAACTCATCTGGAGTTAATCCAAAGTTCATTGATCGTTCAAGATACAATGCTGTCATTCCAGGGTTTGTTGGGTTGTCAAACCATTGTTGACTTCTATATTTAGGATTAAATTTTTTACCTGACATGATTTAGCTCCAAATTAATTACTCTAAATAGATAATTAGAGTTTATAAAATAAATTAAAAATAGTATGTATATTTAAACATTATATTTATTTAAAATACTGTTCACAATGATACTTGATTTAAAAAAAATCAAAAGATAATTTCAGTATTAATTTTATTAGTTGGGGGAGAGAAATGATTAGTGGTGAAAAATTAACAGTTAAGCTTAATAATAATGATAATGTTGCTACAGCATTGAAAGACATTGAAATTGGAGAAACCACACAAGGTCTAGACAGTATAAATAAAATTCCAAAAGGTCATAAAATTGCACTTAAAAAAATATCAAAAGGCGAAAAAATAATTAAATATGACCAACTAATTGGAATTGCTAGCAAAGAAATTTCTGCTGGCGAACATGTTCATGTTAACAACACTGACTTTCAATCAACAGATCATGATTATGAGTTTTCTACATCTATAAAATTACCTAATATGATTGAGCCAAAAAATAGACCAACCTTCAAAGGATATAAACGCCCAAATGGAAAAGTTGGAACTCGAAATTATATAGGTATACTTACGTCAGTAAACTGTTCTGCAACCGCAGCAAAAAATATTGCTGAAGTTTTTACAAAAGAAAAGCTATCAAAATACAAAAACGTAGATGGTGTAGTGTCTTTCACTCATGGTACAGGCTGTGGGATGGCAGACTCTGGAGATGGATTTGATGCTCTTCAAAGAGTACTTTTAGGATATATACAACACCCTAATCTTGCGGGAATTTTGCTTATTGGTTTAGGTTGTGAAGCTAATCAAATTAAGTTTCTACTTGATGCTTTTAATTTACATGAAAATCCTTTTTTTAAAACAATGACCTTACAAGATATGGGTGGTTTAAGAAAAACAATTAAAGCAGGAATAGAATGCATTGAAGATATGCTTCCTGAAGTAAATTTAATTGAGCGTACTGATCAATCAGTAGAACATCTTAGCGTAGCTTTACAGTGTGGAGGCTCAGATGCTTGGTCTGGAATAACATCAAATCCTTCATTAGGACATGCCGCTGATTTAATAGTTAAGAATGGTGGCACAGCTATCTTAGCAGAAACTCCAGAAATTTATGGAGCAGAACATATGTTAACAAGAAGAGCAATAACACCTGAGGTAGGTAAAAAACTAGTAGAAAGAATATTATGGTGGGAAGATTACGTTGAAAGAAATAGAGGTAGCCTTAATAACAATCCATCTCCGGGGAACAAGGCTGGTGGTTTAACAACAATATTAGAGAAGTCATTAGGTGCTGCTGCTAAGGGAGGTACAACTCCATTAAACGATGTGCTTCTGTACGCTCAACAAGCCGAGAAAAAAGGTTTCTTATTCATGGATAGTCCTGGCTATGACCCAGCATCAGTTACTGGTCAAATCGCAAGTGGTTGTAATGTTGTTACTTTCACTACAGGTAGAGGTTCATGCTTTGGTTGCAAACCTTCTCCATCCATCAAAATTGCAACAAATACTGACATGTTCGATAAAATGGAAGAAGATATGGATGTTAACGCAGGTAAAGTTATTACTGAAAATAAAACCATTGAGGATGTGGGACAAGAGATTTTCGACTTAATAGTAAGAGTTGCATCTGGCGAAAAATCTAAATCTGAAATTCAAGGCTTAGGAGACTTAGAGTTTGTACCCTGGCAAATTGGAGCAACAATGTAATGATTAATTTAGAAGGAAAAACTGCCTTATTAACTGCTGCTGGACAGGGTATTGGCAAAGCAACAGCTAGAGCTTTTTCTGAAGCAGGAGCTTATGTTATTGCTACAGACATAAACAAAGATAGTTTATTAGAATTAGATAAATTTGTAGATGAAACGCACATTTTAGATGTAACAAAACAAAATGATATTAAAAACCTAATTAGTACAATAAAAGTTCCCGATATTTTGTTTAATTGTGCTGGTGTGGTCCATAATGGTACAATATTAGAATCTGAAAATGATGAATGGGATTTTGCGTTTAACTTAAATGCTAAGGCCATGTATAATATGATTAAAGAGATTTTACCCAAAATGATAAAAAAAGGTGGTGGATCAATAATCAATATTGCATCTGTTTCATCATCTACAAAAGGTATTCCAAATAGATTTATATATACAGCATCTAAAGCGGCTGTTTTAGGTATTACTAAATCTGTAGCTGCTGACTATATTAATGATGGAATAAGGTGCAATGCCATTTGCCCAGGAACAATACAAAGCCCATCTTTGGAACAACGACTTAAAGATATGGGAGATTATGAAGAAGCCAAAAAGCAATTTGTTGCAAGACAACCAATGGGACGTTTCGGAGAGGCAGAAGAAGTAGCCAATTTAGCGGTTTATCTAGGAAGCGATGCATCCGCTTTCACCACCGGTCAATTTCATATAATCGATGGCGGAATATGCATGTAAGGCATTCAGAGAAAATTTTTAATTAAATCTAAATATAGAAAGGGAGTAAAATGAAACTATTACGTTATGGAGAAATTGGAAAAGAAAAACCTGGCATCTTAGATCAGGAGGGTAAAATAAGAGATTTATCCAGCCATGTTTCTGATATAAATGGAGACAATATTAATGCAGAAGGTTTAAAGAAAATTTCATCAATTGATTTGTTATCTTTGCCAATAATCCCAGAAAATACTAGATTAGGAGCGTGTGTTGGTGACATAGGAAAATTTCTATGCATTGGACTAAATTATTCTGATCACGCAGCAGAGAGTGGACTACCTGTTCCTAGCGAACCAATCCTCTTTTCAAAAGCCACATCTGCAGTTGTAGGACCTAATGACGATATTGAAATACCCAGAAACTCAGTTGAAACTGATTGGGAGGTTGAGCTTGGAATTGTTATAGGAAAGAAGGCAAAATATATTAGTGAAAATGAAGCAGAAGAACACATAGCTGGATATTGTGTAGTTAACGATGTTTCTGAAAGAGAGTTCCAAATTAAAAGAGAGGGACAATGGACTAAAGGTAAATCATGTGACACTTTTGGACCTACTGGGCCTTACTTGGTGACTAAAGATGAAATATCTGACGTACAAAACTTAAAAATGTATCTTGATGTGAATGGAAAGAGAATGCAGAACGGTTCAACTAATACCATGATATTTTCTGCTAATTATATAGTACATTACTTATCTCAATTTATGAGTTTAAATCCTGGCGATGTTATAGCTACAGGAACACCTCCAGGAGTAGGTTTAGGAATGAAACCACCTGTTTTCTTAAAAGCAGGCGATAAAATGAAATTAGGTATTGAAGGTTTAGGTGAACAAAACCAAACATGCTTTCAAGGATAATAAAGCTTTAAAGAAACTGTTGACGATAAATTAATAATTAACCTTGAACTTTAACTATACAGGGAGTTTCTGTTTTTTGACTAATATCAAAAATAGATCTTCCTGTATGATTAAGATGCATTCCATAAGTATGAAGTGAAAGTGCTGTTTCATTACCATTATTCCAAACACTATGAATATCTTCAGGTAAACAACAAGAAGCATCACCAGGATATAAAGTCTCTTCATGCGTCTTGATTAAATCTGCATAACCTTCTTTAGATCCATCATCAATTCTTTTATAATTAGTCTCATGTTCTTGTCCCTGGATACCAGAAACAACTGCCCATGTCTTATGGTTATGTGGAGCTAAACCTTTATCAGGAGCCCATGCAATCACAAAAACTGCCAAACTGTGATCTATTTCTTCATGTAATAGATGCAATCCAAAACCTTGTTTCGTATCTACATCAAAATATTCAGATTTAATCCAACTTTTATTTTTCACTAATTTTTTAGATAACGGTTTAATTCGATCAATTATATTTTTTTCAATTGTTTCTTCTTTAGTTATTAAACGAATATCACTGATATAATTTTGGATTGAATACAAAGTCATTAAATTACCCCAATTTTCAAAATTCTTTAAAACATCTAATTACAATAGTCCAAAAAAATTAAAAAAAATAAAATTATTTAATCAAAAATTCATAATCTAGTTTGATAAATTGCTTGCTAACAAAGCCCTTTTCCTAATTTCATTATAATCATTAATTTGAGATGGAACTATCCAACTACCACCTACACATATTACATTTTTTTGACTGAGCCATTTATTAGCATTTTCTTGAGTTATACCACCAGTTGGGCAAAACATAATCTCAGGAAATGGCCCACTTAAAGACTTAAGATATTCAATGCCACCTGCTGCTTGTGCTGGGAAAAATTTAAAAAATTTGTAGTCTAAATTTATTAAATTCATAATATCACTTGAGTTTGAAATACCTGGTAAAAATGGAATTTTCATTTCAATAGCTTTTTTTCCTAAAGAAAGTGTGGACCCAGGACTGACTGCAAATGTTGCTCCTGCATCTTTTACCGATTGCAAATTTTCATTATTTAAGACAGTCCCAGCACCAATTTTAAGAGATGGATATTCTTTTGAAATTTTTTCAATTACTTCTAAGGCACAAGATGTTCTTAATGTTATTTCTACTGTTTTAAGACCACCTTCTAGCAATGCATCAAAAAGATACTCAACTTTATCCAATTTATTGATTGTTAAAACGGGCATAACTGGCGAAAGAGATAGAATTGAATTAATATTATCCATAAATTTTCCAAACATAATTTTTTAATTTAACTTTCTCAGTAAATATGTTGTTATTAAATTTTCTTCAATAAATTTTTAAAGGGGTCTCTATGAAAATTTTAATAATGGGCGGAGCTGGAATGATTGGGCAGAAATTACTCAATTTAATACTTAGCAACCCAAAATTAAGAAATAAACAAATCACTGAAATCACTTTATTTGATATAATTGATTCTCCTTATCCATCAGATAGTAAAATACCTATCATTGTGAAATCAGGTGATATTTCTAATCAACAAACAAGTGTTGACCTAGTATCCTCAAAGCCTGATATAATTTTCCATCTAGCAGCAATAGTTTCAGGACAAG
Organism: uncultured Alphaproteobacteria bacterium; assembly: GCA_937142855.1. Classification (GTDB taxonomy): domain Bacteria; phylum Pseudomonadota; class Alphaproteobacteria; order Puniceispirillales; family Marisalimonadaceae; genus Marisalimonas. Next base: position 43,379 of record CAKZQZ010000002.1, read on the forward strand.
CTGAACAAGAATTTGATTTAGGTTGGAACATAAACGCTAAAGGGAGTTGGGGGTTATTTGAAGCAATTAGAAATATAGGAGATAATTATTGCCCAAGAGTTGTTTTTACTAGTTCTATAGCTGTTTTTGGCGCTCCTTTCCCAGAAAAAATAACAGATGATTTTTTTACTACACCACTTACGTCTTATGGTGCGCAAAAAGCAATTTCAGAACTTTTGCTATCAGATTATTCTAGAAAAGGTATGATTGATGGTGTGTCAATTAGGTTACCTACTATTTGTGTAAGACCTGGAAAACCCAACCTTGCTGCATCAGGTTTCTTCTCAGGAATTATTCGTGAACCTTTGAATGGAAAGGAAGCTATACTTCCCGTAAGTACTGAGGTTAGACATTGGCATGCAACTCCTAGATCAGCAGCAGGCTTTTTAATTCACGCTGCTGAAATTGATACTTCATTGTTAAATCATAGGATAACTCTAAATATGCCAGGACTATCAGTAACAGTGCAAGAACAAATAGATGCACTTCAAAGAGTTGCTGGTAATAGTGTTGTAAAACTGATCAAACATAAACCTGACCCAGTAATACAAAAAATTGTTTCAGGATGGGCAAGAGATTTTGAAACAAAGAGATCTATTCAACTTGGTTTCAAAGCTGAAAACAACTTTGATGAAATAATTAAAGTTTATATTGAAGACGATCTAAACCCTAAAAATTAATTTTTTTTTGATACAATTTATAGGGTAAATTTCATGTGGCAATTTTGGATAGACAGAGGTGGGACATTTACTGACATAGTAGCGCAAAACCCAAACGGTTCTATAGTTATTGATAAATTACTTTCTGAAAACCCCCAAGCCTATAAAGATGCTGCTATTGCCGGAATAAAAAGAATTCTTGGCTTGAATATAACTGATAAAATTCCAACTAATGAAATTTCATCAGTAAAAATGGGTACAACAGTAGCAACAAATGCCCTATTAGAACGTAAAGGAGATAGAACTCTTCTTCTAATAACTGAGGGATTTGGCGATTTATTAAGAATTGGTTATCAAAACAGGCCATTATTATTTGATTTAAATATAAAATTACCAGAGTTGCTATATGAAAGAGTAGTTGAAATCCCAGAAAGGTTGGATTCTGATGGTAAAGTATTAAAAACTCTTGATGAATATAAAGCAAGACAAGCTTTAAAAAACGCCAAGTTAGACGGAATTGATAGTGTGGCCATCGCGTTCATGCATTCTTATGTAAACTCCAATCACGAAAACATAATAGCTAAGATTGCAAAAGAGGAATGTTTTAATCAAATTTCTGTAAGTCACAAAGTTTCTCCACTAATAAAGTTGGTTGGTAGAGGTGATACTACTGTTGTAGATGCATACCTATCTCCAATTTTAAGAAGGTATGTGAACCAAGTATCGGAAGAACTTAAAGGTAGTAAATCTACAAGATTGATGTTTATGCAGTCTAATGGTGGATTAACTGACGCTAATTTATTTCAAGGAAAAGATGCTTTGTTGTCAGGACCGGCTGGTGGTGTAGTTAGTATGACTGAAACAGGAAAACAAGCAGGTTATAAAAAACTGATAGGTTTTGATATGGGAGGAACCTCCACAGATGTTTGTCATTTTGCAGGTGAGTATGAGAGATCATTTGAAACAGAGTTGGCAGGAGTAAGAATTAGAGCGCCCATGATGGATATTAACACCGTTGCTGCTGGTGGTGGTTCTATACTTTCATTTAAAGATGGTAGATTTCAAGTTGGACCAGAAAGTGCTGGCGCAGTTCCAGGACCAGCCTCATACGGGAGAAATGGTCCTTTAACAGTTACTGACTGTAATGTTTTACTAGGAAAGCTACACCCAGATCATTTCCCCAAAGTCTTTGGTAAAAATGGTAATGAACCATTGAACATTGAAATTGTTAAAGAAAAGTTTTTAGATTTATCTAATTTCATTTCTAAAAAAAACAAACAACCTTTAATGAATATTTTTGAAATGGCTGAAGGTTTTTTAAAAATTGCTGTAGAAAATATGGCTAACGCTATAAAAAAAATATCAATTCAAAAGGGTTATGATGTTAGTGATTATACTATGAATTGCTTTGGAGGAGCTGGAGGACAACATGCGTGTCAAGTAGCAGATTCTCTTGGCATTGCAAGAGTTTTAATACATCCTTATGCCGGTGTATTATCAGCATATGGAATGGGCCTTGCTGAAGTAAGAAGTATAAGGGAAAGTCACTTTGAGAAAAATATAGAAAATATCAAAGAGGCACAGACATTAATTGAATTACTATCATCACAAGCAAAAGAGGATTTAATAAAACAAGGTATAAGTGATACTTCTATTTCTTTTTCAAAAAAAGTTTTTTTACATTATCAAGGGTCTCATCAAAACTTAGAAGTTAATTTTGACTCAGTAACAAATATGACGAGATCTTTTGAAGAAGAACATAAAAAAAGATTTGGTTTTTTTGTTTCAGGAAGAGAGATTTTCATTGAAATGCTTACAGTTGAAGCAATAAGTAACAAATCAGAAAGTCATAATTTTACTGACAGATCTGCTCCCAAATACGATGCTAGGCCTGATGCTCATAAACGTATGTTTGTTGAAGGCACAGAAATATCTGTACCAATTTATCAAAGACATAAATTAAAGATAAATCAAACAATTCTAGGACCAGCGATTATATCAGAGTCAACAGGAACAAATATCATTGAAAAAGGATGGTCAGGAAGCTTGGACAATTTTTATAACTTAATATTGACCAGAGTTGAGAAGAAACAAATAAAGAAAGGACTCGGCACTTCTGTAGATGTGGTTATGCTTGAGGTTTTTAATAACCTATTTATGAATATCGCAGAACAAATGGGAGCAACTCTGGCCAATACTGCGTACTCAGTTAACATTAAAGAAAGACTGGATTTTTCTTGTGCCCTTTTTGATAATTATGGATCTTTAGTTGCTAACGCTCCACATGTGCCTGTTCACTTAGGTTCAATGTCTGAAGCCATTAGAACAGTTATTAAATTAAATAAAGACAATATTTTTCCTGGTGACGTATTTGTTCTTAATGCCCCTTTTAATGGAGGAACACATCTTCCGGATGTTACAGTAATAACTCCAGTCTTTGAAAAAAATGGAGATAATATAATATTTTTTGTAGCATCTCGAGGTCACCATGCAGATATCGGGGGAACGACACCTGGTTCAGGACCACCAGATTCAAAACATATAGATGAAGAAGGAGTCCTCATTGATAACTTTAAATTATTTGATAAAGGAGTTTTTAAAGAAGATGAAATGATTAACATTCTGTCTTCTGGTAAATACCCATGCAGAAATATTGAACATAATATGGCTGATTTAGCAGCTCAAGTTGCTGCTAATAAAACAGGTATAAATGAAATTAATTCAATGATTGATCAATTTGGTATAGATACAGTTCACGCCTATATGAAACACGTTCAAGATAACGCAGAAGAATGTATTCGTGATGCCATTTTAAACTTGAATGATGGAAATTATGAATATGAGCTTGATAATGGTGAATTTATTAAAGTTAATATTGAAATTGATAAAACCAATCGTGAAGCATTAATTGATTTCACTGGCACAGCAAAAAAAAATCCACTAAATTACAATGCACCTATGGCAGTTTGTCATGCAGTTATATTATATGTATTTAGAACATTAGTAGGTAAAAACATCCCATTAAACGAAGGTTGCTTTAAACCAATAAAAATAAAAATCCCAGATAATTCTATGATAAACGCAAAGTACCCTTCTGCTGTAATAGCTGGTAACACAGAAGTAAGCCAGTTAACATGTAATGCATTATTTGGTGCCCTAGGGGTTATAGCTGGTAGCCAAGCAACTATGAATAATTTTATTTGGGGCAATGACAGAATCCAAAACTATGAAACTATTTGTGGTGGTACTGGAGCTGGACCCAATTTTAATGGCACTTCAGCAATTCAAACTCATATGACAAACACAAGAAGTACGGATCCTGAAGTTTTGGAGGCAAGGTTTCCTGTCCGTTTAGAAGAATACTCAATTAGGAGAAATTCTGGAGGTAAAGGAAAGTATTCAGGTGGAGACGGGGTTACTAGAAAATTAAGATTTCTAGAGCAAATGACTGTGACAACTTTATGTTCTCATAGAAGAGTACCGCCATTTGGCGTTGATGGTGGAGAACCAGGACAATGTGGCAAAGAATGGTTAGAGACAGCTTCTGGCAAATCAATTAATTTAAAAGGTAATGACAGTTGCAATGTAAATATAAATGATTTGTTTGTAATGCAAACACCAGGTGGAGGTGGATTTGGTAAAAAATAACTTTTTCCAGCAGCTAATAAGTATCTGAATCTATTACTGTATTATCAAGACCTCTATAAATATGTTCCTCAAGAACTTTTTGTGCTTTTAGATAATTTTTTTCAAGTGTGAAATCTAATAATTTCTGATGTTCTAAAATAGAATTTTTGCCCCTAAAGGTAAGTACTAAAAATTGATACCTCAAATACTTATCAAAAATTAGTTTATGAAGTTTCACCAAGTTTTCTGAGCGACAATTTTTAACAAGCGTTTGGTGAAATTCACTGTCATTTTCTTTCCAGTCATTTTTATTATTAAATTTCTCATTTAACATATTATTTTCATAAACTTTTAACTTATAATGAGCTGAAAGAAGTTCTGCCTCCCATTCTGTGTTCGAGTTTTCAATTGATTTTTTTAGTGCATGACTTTCAATCAAAATTCTTAAGTTTGCAATTTCATATAAGTCAGTTTTAGAAACTGGGCTAACACAAAAGCCTTTTTGCTCTTGGGATAGCACAAAGCCATCTCCAGCTAATCTACTTAAAATTTCCCTAAGTGTTGATATACTTGCATTGTAAGTTTTCGTTAATTCCTTAAGTTTTAATTTTTTTAAGGGAGGTAATACTCCAAAAATTATATCTTTTTTAATTTTTTCGTAAGTACTTAACCCAATAGTTTTTACATAATCATCCATAATTTTAACTTTAAACTTTTTATTTTATCATATATTATACATTAATATCATATATTATTAGGCAAGAAAATTGAAAACATCAATAGCTACAGTATCAATTAATGGTACATTGAAAGAAAAAATATTTGCTATAGCCAAAGCTGGTTTTGATGGTGTTGAAATTTTTGAAAATGACTTTTTAACAAACAATTTATCTCCTAAAGAAGTAAAAAAAATAGTTCAAGATCAAGGTTTAGAAATAACTTTATTTCAACCATTTAGAGATTTTGAAGGAATGCCAGACAATCACAGAATAAGAGCTTTTGATCGAGCCAAACGAAAATTTGATATTATGGCTGAATTAGAAACTGATCTAATATTAATTTGCTCTAACACATCTAATATTTCTATTGGAGGAATTGATAGAGCAGCCGACGATTTTTTTGA
>CAKZQZ010000003.1 GCA_937142855.1 uncultured Alphaproteobacteria bacterium
CAAATAAGGCTTCTGAAACAAATAATGCTTGATGAGGATATTGATATAAAAAAATTTACTCCAAAATCAATGTCGTCTTTAATATCATCCTGGAAAGATAAAGGTTATCAACATAACGATTTAAATATTTCAAACAATGATATTTTTGCGAATGGCAGAGCAAAATCAATATATAAAACGTATCAGTCAAGACTAAAAACGCTTAACTCAGCTGACTTTGGTGATTTACTGTTATATAATTTAATAATTTTTTCAGAGCATCCAGATGTTCTTGATAAATATCATTCAAAATTATCACATTTTTTAGTTGATGAGTATCAGGATACAAACACTATCCAATATTTATGGCTTAAACTACTTGCAGATAAAACAAAAAACATTTGTTGTGTTGGTGACGATGATCAATCTATTTACGGTTGGCGTGGTGCTCAAGTAGGAAATATACTTAGGTTTGAAAAAGATTATCCGAAAGCAAACGTTATAAAACTTGAAGAAAATTATAGATCTACAGGTAGAATTTTAGAAGCAGCTAATAGTGTGATTATTAATAATAAAGAAAGGCTTGGAAAAAACCTTAAAACGTCATTAGAAAAAGGCGAAAAAATTGAGCTTATATCTGTTTGGGATGGGGTAGAGGAAGCTAAAAAAACTAGCAATGAAATTGAAACACTTTTTTCTTCAGGGTTTAAATATGATCAAATGGCTGTCTTAGTGAGGGCCGGCCACCAAACTAGATTTTTTGAAGAAAGATTTGTAGATATTGGAATTCCTTATAAAGTAATTGGAGCAAAATTTTATGAACGATTAGAAATAAGGGATGCATTAGCCTATTTACGAGTTGTTCAGCAACATAATGATGATTTAGCTTTAGAGAGAATTATAAACGTTCCTAAACGTGGATTAGGTACCAATACCATTAGTTTGATCCGGTCTTATGCTAAAAAAAACAATATTTCATTTTTTGTTTCCTCACAAGAATTACTAATGACAGACGAGTTGAGGCCTAATGTTAAGAGGACATTACAAGCATTAGTTAATCAATTTAGTGATTGGAAAAATCAAGAAAAAACAATTCCACATACAGAGTTAGCTTTAAAAGTACTTGAAGAATCAGGTTATATTTCTCACTGGCAAAATGAAAAATCAATTGAAGGAGAAGGTCGGTTAGAAAATTTAAAAGAGCTTATAAACGCAATGAGTAGCTTTGAAAACCTTTCTGGTTTTCTAGAACATATTTCTTTGGTAATGGATGGAGACAGCGAAGCTGAAGCAGGTGAAGTATCTTTAATGACTTTGCATGCAGCAAAAGGGCTTGAATTTGATGTGGTTTTTCTACCAGGCTGGGAAGAAGGCTTATTTCCTAGTCAAAGGTCAATTGATGAATTAGGTTTGGCTGGTCTAGAAGAAGAAAGAAGATTAGCATATGTTGGAATTACTCGCGCTAAAAAAAGATTATATATAACATTCGCTGCTAATAGGCAAATACACGGTTTGTGGCAAGGTTCTATACCTTCAAGATTTATAAGTGAATTACCCAAAAATGACTTGAACGAACAAATAGAAGGCAATTTAGGTGCAGAAGCTTCTAGCTATAATCAAATTGATTTTGAAATTAAAAACAACAATTCATCATATGGCCCAGGTTTTTTTAGAGCTAAAGATAACGGTATAGATGTCATTGATGTATATAAACAAAAGAGGATTAATCAAAATCAAGCAAACTTCAACATTGATTTTGACAGTGGACAAAGAGTTTTTCATCAAAAATTTGGTATGGGTCTTATTATCTCATCTGAAGGAGATAAATTAAATATAAGTTTTGATAAAGCTGGTGAAAAGAGGGTGATGGCTAGTTTTGTTAAGATAGTAGATTAATATTATGGAATTATGGACAATAAGTTTTACGGTTCAAGATAAATATAAAAATATTTTTTCAGAGTATGTGGAGTCAATAGAAGGGTATGTTTCTTCAAGTTTATTTGTAAATGAGAGTTTGCTTACAAAATCAATATCAAAAAAAAATACCCAAAATATTTATAACTATCTAGGTGAATTTCACCACAATGACTATTGGTTATTAGATGTTCTGGTAAGTGTAAAGCCAAGATTTGATATAATACAAAAAAAAATAAATGATCTTGCTAAAGAATTAAAAATTAGTCCTTATACATTCCAAAATAGCACCTATGATGAAGAAAAAGATAAAAAATATATTTATTCTAAAAAAATTAAAAAAAAAGACTGGCTAAAAGAAAATAGAAAATCTTTTCCAACAATTGAAGTTGATAATTTTTATATTTTTGGATCACATATAAAAAAAAATAATCTAAATAATACTTTCCCAATTAAAATTAATGCATCCACTGCTTTTGGAACTGGGTCTCATCCAACTACACAATGTTGCCTTAAATTAATTACTTATTTATCTAAGTCATTTAGGCCAAATAAAATTCTAGATTACGGATGCGGCACCGGAATTTTAGGAATAGCATCAAAAAAAATATTCAGAAAAAGTAAATTTACTTTAGTTGATATTGATAGAGAGGCAATAAAATTATCAAAAGAAAACATTAAGCTTAACAATATTTTATCGTACCAATTATATATAACAAATAAATATTTTTTTTTTAAATATATAAAGAAAAATAATTACGAGTTAGTTTTTGCTAATATACTTTTTTTACCTCTGTATAATTTGGCTCCATTATTTAAAAGTGTTATTAAGACTAATTGTTATCTAATTTTGTCTGGACTTTTAGATTATCAAATCCCAAGGATAATAAGAAGGTATAATAATTTTGGTTTTATTAAAAAAAAAATAATACTTTCCTCAGGTTGGGGGGCGATAATAATGAGAAGAAATTCATAAGGGATTTTTTGAGAGCATAGATTTGGAAAATAATTTAAAATTATTATTTAAAAAAATGAAATCTTTAAATTTAGACGTATTTCTCGTACCCAGGATTGATATGTTTTCTGGTGAAGAGGTTCCGTTAGAAGAAGAACGTTTAAAGTTTATATCGAATTTTACAGGCTCCGCAGGGATAGCAATTATTTCTGTAAACCCTAATTTTAAGTCAGCAATTTTTAGCGATGGCCGTTATCAATTACAAATTAAGAAAGAAGTAGATATAAAATACTATGATGCTTTTAATGGAGGTTTCAAAGAAGTTGCTAATACACTTATTAAAAATAAACATATTCTTAAGAAAATAGGGATTGATCCCTGGTTAATTACAATAGATCAATTTGCTTATTTAAAAGATATAAGTAACAATTTAAAATTTTTAGAAAATAATTTAATAGACGAGATTTGGTTTGATAGACCAATTGAAATTCAAAATAAAATTTTTGAATTAGGTACAAAGTATACTGGAGAAGACAAAGAGTCTAAAATTGAACGTCTTGCGGCCACTATATTAGAAAATAAATTTGATTTCTATATTTTGTTTAATCCTATGGGTCTTTGTTGGTTGCTTAACATAAGAGCTATGGACCTAAAACATACTCCAGTTTTAAGAGCTTTTTGTTTTGTATCGAAATTTGGCGAGGTTTTTGTTTTTTCAAAAAATAAATCACTAAAAAGGTATTTAAATAATAGCAAAAAAATTTATTTGTATGATTTTGAGGATTTATCTGGTTTTCTTGAGAAAAATTCGCATTGTAAAATATTATTTGATCCAAAGGTACTACCTTTAAAAATTTATGATTTACTAAATAAAAATAAAATCCAATATAAAAAAATTCAATGTCCAGTTGATGGTTTCAAAACAATTAAAAACTCAAATGAAGTATCAGGTTTTAAAAATGCTCATTTAAAAGATGGTTTGGCCATTTTAAAACTCTTTTCTTGGATCGAAAAAAATGTTTCTTCTAAAAAACTAACTGAAATATCAATTGCTGAAAAACTTCTTGAAATTCGTTCATTGGACTCATCATTCGTTTGTGAAAGTTTCTCAACTATTTCAGCTTTTCGCGATCATGGTGCCATAATACACTATAAGGCTTCTGAGTTATCAAACAAAAAAATTAATAAAGATGGTTTGTATTTAATAGATACTGGAGCGCATTATTTCGATGGCACAACAGATGTAACTCGTACTTTGTTAGTTGGCAAACCAGATGCAGAAATGATTAATGATTACACTTTGGTTTTAAAAGGTCACATTGGTATTGCTACAGCAGTTTTTCCTAAAAAAACTAAAGGTAGGGACTTAGATGTTTTAGCTAGAATAGCCCTTTGGTCTGAAGGTAAGGATTATGCTCATGGCACAGGTCATGGTGTAGGTTTTGTTTTAAGTGTTCATGAAGGTCCTATTTCTATATCAAAGTTATCCAGAACTGTTATTGAACCTGGGATGATTATTTCTAATGAGCCTGGTTATTATAAAACTGGACATTATGGTATACGCATTGAGAACTTGGAGCTTGTTTTATTAAAAAAGATTAAAGATTTAAATCAAAGTTTTTTATGTTTTGAGAACTTAACTAGAGTTCCTTTAGAAAAAAAGTTAATTGATAAAAACAAGTTAACAAAATTTGAAATTGACTGGATCAATTGTTACCATAAAAAAGTTTTTAATGATTTATCAAAATTAATTGGTAAAGAGAATGTGGACTTAATTGAGTTTTTAAAAATTAAAACGTCTGAAATATAAATAATTTATCTACTTATTATTTTTATCCATTCATCTTGATTAATGATTTTTATGTTTAATTCCATGGCTTTTTTTACCTTGGAACCTGGGTTTTCTCCAACAATTACAAAATCAGTATTTTTAGATACGGTGTTTCCAATTTTGGCTCCCATTTTTTGTATTACATACTTTGCTTCATCTCGACTCATATTGTTTAGTGTGCCAGTCAAAACAAATGTTTTTCCAGTGTATGGGGATTCCTTGAAGGAATTCATATAAGTATCTACAGTGATATTTCTTAAAAGTTTTTCAAAAATATTTTGATTTAAATCTGAATTAAAGTATGAAACTAAATCGTTTGCTACTTTTTCACCAATCTGATCAATGGATACAAGCTTTTGAAAAGCCTCACTTGCTTTATCATTAGCTTTAACCATTTCTGAACATAAATTATCGAATGAGTTATAATTAAGAGCAAGTAATTTGGAGTTAGTCTCACCAATTTGCCTGATCCCAAGGGCGTATATTAATTTATCAAGTGTAATTTTTCTTTTGGAGTTTATTGATTTCAGAAGTTTAGACACTGACAAAGGTCCAAGGCCTTCTTTCTTTGTTAAGTAATTTTCGTATTTTTTAATTTCAAAAATATCGTTGAAATCAGATATAATCTTCTCATTAAATAACATTTCTATTAATTTATCGCCTAAACCATCAATATCAAATGCATTTTTTGATACAAAATGTTTAAGTTTCTCAATAGACTGAGCTGGGCATATAACTCCTGCTATACATCGTCTAATTGCCTCATCTAATGGCTTTATTGCATTATTCCCACAAGATGGACAAAACTCAGGTGGAGAATACTTTTTAGTATTTTGAGGTCTTCTTTCTAGATTTACTCCTATAATTTGTGGGATAACATCACCAGCTCTTTGAATTTTTATAGTGTCTCCAACACGAATATCTTTTCTAAAAATTTCTTCTTCATTATGCAACGAAACATTAGAAACAATTACTCCTCCAACTTTTACTGGCTTTAATTTTCCTACTGGAGTTAAAGCACCAGTTCTTCCAACCTGGGTTTCAATATTTATGATTGTTGTTTCAACTATTTCTGGAGGTAATTTATGAGCGATAGCCCACCTAGGAGCCCTTGATAAATTACCTAATCTATTCTGAAGCTCAATGTTATTAATTTTATAAACTATTCCATCAATTTCATAATCAAGTTCATTTCTTTTAGACAATATTTTTAAGTAAAAATTTTTAAGATCTATAAATTTTTGTACTTGGAGATTTTCATTATTAGTCATCAATCCCATTTCGTTAAATTTATTAAGAAGTTCATATTGAGTCTTAAAAACAAAATCAGATGTAAATTCTCCAACAGAGAATGCAAAAAAATTTAATTTTCTATTTTTAATTACTTTTAATTCTTTCTGTCTAATAGATCCAGCAGCAGCATTTCTAGGTGTAGCAAAAATTCTTTCATCTTTTTTAATTTGTAAATCATTAAGTTCTTCAAAATTTTTTTTAGTCATGAATATTTCTCCCCTAATTTCAATAAACTTAGGAGGAGTACCAGTAAGCGTGTGAGGAATATCTTTTATTGTTTTAATGTTCTTTGTTACTATCTCTCCAACATTTCCATCTCCTCGGGTAACAGCTTTTATTAATGTTCCTTCGAAATATAGCAATGAAATTGAGAGACCATCTATTTTAGGTTCGCATATAAATTCTAATTCATTATTTTGATTTAATGATAAGTATTTATTTGTTCTATCAATAAATTCTTTAACATCCTCAAAGGTAAAAGCGTTTATTAGTGAGCCCATAGGTTTGGCATGACGAAATTTTTCAAATTGGTCTGAAGTTTGAGCTCCTATAGATTTTCGTTCTAAAAAATGAAATTCAGGGTTTGCTGATATTATATCATCATATTTTTTACATAATTGATCAAATTCGTAATCAGTAATTTCTGGATTATCATCTGTGTGATATTTTTTATTATGATGCTCAATTATTTTTGATAGTGAATTAATATGATTGAGGATTTCTAAATTCATTTTAATTATTATTTAGTAATTTTGCTGCTGCTTTTCGTGCTTCGTCAGTAATTGAATTTCCTGCTAGCATTCTAGCTATTTCTTCAACTCTTTGATCACTTTTTAATTCCTGGACGCTTGTTATTGTTCCTTTATCAGTATCCTTTTTTTGGACAAGATAGTGATGATTTCCTTTTGACGTAACTTGTGGTGAGTGAGTGACAACCATTGTTTGATAAGCTTTACCCATTCTAGCCAATCTTATTCCAACTGCATTTGCGGTTTGACCGCCAATCCCAGAATCAATTTCATCAAAGATAACTGTTCTATTATGTGAAACAGATTCTAGTACTACTTTTATGGCTAACAGGAATCTTGATAATTCACCTCCGGATGCCACTTTATTAATTGGAAGTAAAACTGCTCCAGTATTTGTTGAGGCTAAAAACACAATGTTATCAACTCCTAAATTACTTGCATTTTCAATTTGTAGTTCATCAAATTTTATCTTGAATTTGGCATGTTCTAACTTAAGATGCGGCAACTCATGATTTATTGCATTACAAAGTTTATTAGCCCCATTTTTTCTGCTATTAGATAATACATTGCTTTCCTTAGTAAATTGTTTTTTTGCCTGCTCCAATTCAATTTTAAGATTATGAAGCTCTTGTTTACTTGTATTAGCTTTTTGTAACTTATAACTTATTTGATCTTTAATATTTATAAGTTCATCAACTGTACAATTATGTTTTCTGGCCTGTGATCTTAATTCATAAAGTCGATCTTCTATATCTTCTAAATTATATTTAGTATCATTAGCTAACGATATTTCATTATTAAGAATTCTTCTTAGCTCTTCTAATTCGACTTTAGTTCTTTCTACAATATCAATTCCGTTCTTTATATTATCAAGGCCAAAATTTTTAATTCCCTCTAATGTTCTGAGGATCTTATAATTTAGATCCTCTAATCCATTTTCTTCTTCTAAAAGTGACTTAACTTGGTTTACTGAAACAAAAATTTTCTCATTATTCAGTAGGACTTTTTTCTGTTTATCTAAATCCTCTTCCTCATTAAATTGGGGATCCAAAAGATTTAACTGATCAAAAGAATCTTTTAGCCATTCGTTATCTTTATTTATTTTGTCTTCTTCAATCTCAGTCTCTTTTATTATTCTGTTTAACTCGGTCATCTTTTCGAAAGAATGTTTTGTTTTTTTTAATAAATCAGAATGATTACAATACACATCAAGAATAGATAAATGAGTTTTAGTATCTAGTAATCCTCGTTCTTCAAATTGTCCTTGAATTTCTATAAGGTAATCTGCAACCTCAACTAGAATGTTTCTTGTCACTAAAATGTCATTAATGTAACATCTAGATTTGCCATCAGATTTAATTGATCTTCGAATAATTATTTCATTTTCTGTTTCAATATTATATTTTTTCAAGACAAATTTGACAGGGTGTGTTTTCACTAAATAAAATATAGCAGTCACTGATGCTTCTGTTTCACCATTCCTAATAAGACTATAATCGACCCTGTTACCTGTAATAAGCCCTAAACTATCTAATAAAATTGATTTTCCTGTTCCCGTTTCGCCTGTTAGTACAGAAAGACCTTTTTCGAATTCAACATGAAGTTTTTCAATAAGGACGATGTTTCTAACTATAAGCTCTTTTAACATTTATTTAGTTGAATATTGTTGTGAAATAGTTTTTTACCTTTTGAGCAAACCCTTTATCAATATCTTTATTCAAATTGTTTACTAAAAGAGATTTACTAAGGCTTGCCCATTCATTTTTGGGGAAGTTATAATTTAATATGGCAATACTCTTTTGGGCTTCTTCTTTTAAACCGGTTATTAGGAGAGCCTCGCTTAATCTATATAATGTTTCTGGTATAACTGAAGTGTTTTGAAATTTTTCTAAAATTACTTTAAATCTTTTTATAGCACTTCCTGATGCATTTTTTTTTAAATAAAATTTACCAACCGCTAACTCGTTTTCAGCTAATCGATTCTTTAGATATAATATCTTGAGTTTTGCATCCTTTGCATATTTAGAGTTTGGATATTTAGATTCAATTATTTGAAAATAGTTAATAGCTTTCAAGGATAAGCTTGCGTCTCTTCCTTTTTGTGATGTTTGAATATAATAACACATTCCTAATAAGTAATGAGCATAGATTGTAAGTTCACCGGTAGGGTTCATTTCAATAAAACTATTAAGTTTGTTTATTGCTTTTTGAATTTGATTATCTTCATATAAGGAATAGGCTGATGTTATTTCAGATTTTACAGCCAAATCTGAGAAAGGATAATTTAAAAGTAAATTTTCAAATTCATTTAAGGCACTTTTATAGTCATTTTCTTCTATAAGTAATAGTGCTCTTTTATAAATATCTACATCAGTCTCAATAGCTTGTTTTTTATCATTTTCTATATTACTACAACTAACTAAAATAAATAATATAGAAATTAATCTTGTTATTAGGGTATAACTTGATGTTTTTGTTAACATTAATATAAACTTCCAATTATTAATTAATTAATTATGATGCTAATTTATATTACTGTATATGATTATATATCAAGAAACTTATAATTAAAATTATATTAAGCTACGTTTATTAAATTTGGTGATAAACTATCTTTATTTAATACGTTGGTATATGCATCATAAGATACATCAACATATGAATCTTCAATTTTATAATTATCTTTGTCATTTAATATTTTAAAAACAAGCTTTTGATTAAGTTTATGTCCAGGTGCAAAACATTCAACATATCCAAGTAATGGTTTCCCTAACAAATATAAGTCACCGATACAATCAAGAGTTTTATGTTTTACAAATTCCTTTTCAAACCTTAGACCCCCAGGATTTAAAATCTTAAACTTGTCAACTACAATAGCGTTGTTCAAGCTACCACCAATTGCCTGGCCAGATGTTCTCATTTTTTCTATATCTTCATGTAAGGCGTATGTTCTTGCTTGAGATAAATAATCAACAAAATTTTGTTTAGAATGTGTATAAAAAAAATCTGATTTTCCTATTAAGGTGTTAGGATAATCAATAGTTGTATTTAAAGAAAAATTATTGGATGGAGATATTGAAATGAATCTCTTGCCATCAGAAACTTTAAGTTTACTCAAAATTTTAATAGTTTTCTTATTTTTTTTCTGTTCCTGAATACCATATTTTATGAACTTTTTTATATATTCAGCGGAACTACCATCCAATGCAGGTAATTCAGCATCATCAATATTAACAATTGCGTTATCAATGCCAAAAGCGCTAAAGGCTGCCATTAGATGTTCTATAGTTGATACAGACACGCCCATTTTGTTAGTTATTCTAGTACATAAATAAGATGAATCTATATTACTAGCATTTGCTTCAACAATGTTATTTTTACTTAAATCTAATCTCTTAAAAATAATACCAGCATCTTCTTTGGCTGGTTCGATAGTCATATTAACGGCTCTACCATTATGGACGCCAACACCAGAAAAACTAATTGCTGTTCTTAGGGTATTTTGTTTTAAGAAAATACGTTCAATTTTATTGTTAATATAATTCATCACAAATCCTCATCATGATTAATATATGAAATAATATAAAATACAAATCACATATAATTACTAAATGTTTCAGTAACTATTAATTAGCTTGTCTTCTTAAAAAAGCTGGTATCTCAAGTACTTTTTCGTCAATTTCTTTATTTTCTTGTTCTAAATCAATTAAATTAACAAGATCATTCTCTTTAGGCTCATTTTTCTCCTTAAACAAATCAAAGCTCTCTGAAGGTTTGGATGGTTCAGCAATATTCAACTTTTCTACAAAATCTTTATTTGTATCCGTATCTATTGTTTCTATTGTCTCTATTTTATCTTCTATTTTTATACCTGGCCCAGAAGGCATATCTTGATTATTATCAACTCCAAAGAATGAAGAAAATCGACTAAATAAATTTTTAGATTTTTTTTCTGTCAATTCATTTTTAGGTTTGTTTTCTAAAATAGATTTAAGATCATTTTTTTGGGGATCAGCTAAATAGTCTTTAGACATTTCCAAATCTGTATTGTTTTCGTTTTGCTCATCTTGGTCTATTTTTAAACGATTTATTTGTGTTTCTAAATCTATTTGATCGTTTTTATTATTTTTTAATTCTGGATCAATATCATCAATTACTTGTAAATCTTTTTCTAATTCAAACTCCTCAATACTTTTATGGTCTTCATTAATATTATTAAACTCATTATAGTTTTCATCAGTATTAATAATTTTTGTTGGTTCATTTTTATAATTATTATTTATTCCAGTTGCTACTATGGATACTTTAATAATTCCTTCTAAACTACTATCAATGGAGGACCCAAAAATAATATTAGCGTTTTCATCAACTTCATTTCTAATTTTGCTAGCTGCTTCGTCAACTTCAAAAAGAGCCATGTCTGGTCCTCCTTGAATATTAAGTAAAATAGATTTTGCACCTCTGATATCACTATCATCAAGCAATGGATTGTTAAGTGCTTCTTCTGCAGCTTTCTTTGCTCTATCTTCTCCTGAACTTTCTCCAGTACCCATCATTGCTTTACCCATATTTCCCATAACTGTTTTTATGTCAGCAAAATCAAGATTTATCATTCCTGGATCTGTTATTAAGTTTGTGATCCCACAAACACCTTGATAAAGCACATCGTCAGCCATTTTAAATGCATCAGCAAACGTTGTTTTCTCATTTGCAATTTTAAATAAATTTTGATTTGGTATAACTATTAAGGTGTCTACATTTTCCTTCAGTAAGTTCAAGCATTCTTCTGCAACCTCCATTCTTTTTTTTCCTTCAAAATCGAATGGTTTTGTTACGACAGCAACTGTCAATATCCCTTTTTCTTTAGCAGCTTTAGCTATTACTGGAGCAGCTCCTGAACCTGTGCCACCTCCCATTCCTGTTGTTATAAAAAGCATATTGGAGTCACCTAGTTCTGCAATAACTTCTTCTAACGACTCTTCTGCTGCTTGCCTTCCTATTTCAAAATCTGAACCAGCACCAAGTCCTGATGTTATGTTTTTTCCTAATTGAATTTGTCTTGGAGTAAGGCTTCTTGATAATGCTTGTCCATCAGTGTTTGCGGTAATAAATTCAATATTATTTACGTTTGCATTTATCATTGTGTTTACAGCGTTTCCACCGGCACCACCAATCCCAATAACAGTTATTTTAGGTTTAATATCATTAATTTGTTCAGGTATTGATAAA
The DNA here is from genome assembly GCA_937142855.1 of uncultured Alphaproteobacteria bacterium. Classification (GTDB taxonomy): domain Bacteria; phylum Pseudomonadota; class Alphaproteobacteria; order Puniceispirillales; family Marisalimonadaceae; genus Marisalimonas. The sequence continues at coordinate 11,951 of CAKZQZ010000003.1, forward strand.
TTTAATGTCATTTTATTCTCCTTGGTTGTTAATCTTTTTCACATTAATCATAAGTTTTGGTCAAACCATTGGCCAAGCCTTCCAAACTTATTAAAAAAATTAGAATTATCGTTAAGCGCAATTGTAAGATTTTCTTCTTCTAGGCTCTTTATCAACAAACCTACTAAACAAGAAAAAGTTGGGTTCTCTACAATTTCTGGTAAATCATTAATAATATTCACAGGGTAGCCAATCCTAGCATTTTTTTTAAAATATAAATTAGTAAGATGTTTTATATCATTCAGGTTTGCGCCTCCTCCACATAGAATAATTGTTTCAATATCTTCAGTGATAGATAGAACTGATAGTCTATTTTTTATTAAATCAAAGATCTCTTCAATTCTTGGCTTGATCATAGCAGTAAGCATTGCCTTTGGAATTATTTGGCTTCTTATTTTACCATCGTCAGAAATAATTGGTGCATCTATATTTTGATATTCGTCAATCTCATTAGAAATCACTGAGCCATGTAAGATTTTTAGTTTTTCCGCATCTTCTGCTTTGCAACCTAATCCTCTAACAATATCACTTGTTATATGGACACCCCCAATGGGGATGGTATCTGAAAAAATTATATTATTATTTTTGAAAATCCCTACGCTAGTTAAGTTACCTCCAAGATCAATTACAATAGCTCCATTTTTCTTTTCCTCCTGAACGACGCTAGCTATACCAGAAGCTTCAGGTGTTATTATAAAATTTTCTACCTTGAGATGGCATAAATTTATAGCGTTGGTAATATTTTTTAAAACTGAATCTTCTGCATAGGTATAAGTCATATCAAGGATTAATTTTCGTGCATGCAATCCTATAGGATTATCTACAGGCATAAAATTATCGATATAAAATTTTATTAAACTAGAAGATAATAATTTGTAATTATCAATTTTTTTAGGAATATTTTCTTTTTGAATTTTAATTATATCGCTTTTTAATATCTGTTGATTTTGAATTGTAATTTCGTTTCTAAAAACTTTTGTAATAGGTCTTCCACCAGAAATATTACAAGTTACTTTATTTATAGAAAAACCGGCCATTGCTTCTGCACCCTCGACGGCTCTTGCAATTGAGTTTGCTATTTCTTTCATATTAGTTATTTTGCCACTCATAATTCCTTGTGACACATGTTGTCCGAAACCTATAACCTTTGGTTGTAATTGCTTGTTTTTATCAGTTGTACCTATGAGACAACAAACCTTACTGTTACCAATATCTATAACAGTATGCATATTTCCGTTTGTTTTAATTTTCTTCATAATAGTCATGAACTTTTCCTATTAATAATTAGTCCCTTATCAAAGTTTATTTTTCCTAAAATTTGCTTTGAATTTCTAAGGTCTATTTCAGTAAGCCCAAGATTTAAAATATTGTATTTTTGATTCAGTTTTGCAGCTAATTTCCAAGCTTCGGTAGGGTTCTTACTTGGCAAACGAATTACTAATCCTTGTTTAAAATGTAAATCCCATCTTCTCATATTGATATATGATAATGACCAAATTTCATTAGCCATAGATTTGTTTGTTTTCAGTATATCTAGAATTTCTATAATGTTTTGGTCAATATTTTCTCCTTTGATGATAGGAAGCTTATTTTTAAAAACATTAAAATTATAATCAGATATTAAAACGCCTTCTTTTGTTAAAATATTATTACCTTTTTTATTTTGCCATATGGCAATGGGTTCATTCTCTATTAAACTAACTTTAATTTTATTGGGCATAACTCTTTTTAGATGAACACTTTTGATCCAGTTGTATTTTGAAATTTCTTTATGAATTCTATTTAAATCAACAGTGAAGATACTCACAGCTTTATAATTTTCAAAAACATTATGTATTTTTGTGTTGGATAAATATTTTGTTCCATGAATATCTATATGATTAATGGAGAAACCTAATTTAACTAAAAAATTGTTAAATATTTTTGTTTGTGTATCAAACTTCTCAGATTCAAAATTTTTAAAAACTATAATGGTGATTAAAATCAGAAGGATAATCGATATGGCTAAATAATAAAAATTTTTAAATTTATTTGATATAGAAAGATATTTCATACCAGTTTTAGATAAATTATGAAATTCAAGCTTAAGTGCTAACATTCGTAATCCGCCTCTTCAATAAGAGTTGTAACCATTTCTTCAAAGCTAATACCACAATATAATGCTTGTTCTGGAGAAAGAGATGTATCTGTCATACCTGGTTGTGTATTTAACTCTAATAGATACAGTTGCTTGTTTTTATGATCATACCTGAAATCGCTTCTTGAAATACCTTTGCACCCAATTATATCATGGGCTTTTAAAGCCCAAGACATTGATTGTTCATAGATATTTGTGGGTATCTTTGCGGGAATTCTATGTAATGATCCGTTCTTTTCATACTTTGCGTTATAATTATAGAAAGCTTCATTTTTTTGAGCTTCAATTTCAGTAACACACAACGGTTTGTCTTTAAGAACAGTAACAGTAAGCTCTTTAGAACCCACATAAATTTCTGCCATTAATTCTTTATAATTCAATGTTAATGAAGACTCTTTAATAGGATCCTTTATAATTTTAACCCCAACTGAACTGCCACCTTTTATTGGTTTAATAATGTATGGATCAGAAAACTCTTTATTGTGTAATTTACCTTCAGGAGTAAGTTTCAAAGTTTCAGGAAAGCATATAGGATCGGTAGTATTCTCTGTTGCATTAGTGATAATTCTTTTGAAATGTATTTTATTCATAGCAATAGCCGAAGCTTCTACACCTGAATGAGTATAAGGTAACTTAAGTAAATTTAAGAAACCCTGTAATGATCCATTTTCACCAATATCTCCATGTAAAGCATTAAAGCAAACATCAGCTTTAATATTAACTAAATCGACAATTTTCATGGTAGCAATATCAAATTCAGTTACTTTAAAATTAGCTTTTCTTAAAGTTTTTGCACAAATATCAGCAGATTTAAGAGACACTTCTCTTTCAGAACCATATCCTCCTTTTACTAACAAAACATGCATTTTGTTTTTCATCCTCACTTTATACCAACCCTTTGTATTTCCCAATCCAACCTTATTCCAGATTTTTCAAAAACTTTGTCTTGAACCATTTGAGCTAGTTCTTCAATTTCTTGAGATGTTGATTTCTTAAGATTTATTATAAAATTACAGTGTTTTTCTGAGATCATAGCATCTCCATTTTGAAGACCCCTACAACCTGCTTCATCTATAAGTTTCCATGCCTTTTTATTGATTGGGTTTTTAAAAGTACTGCCACCGGTCTTAACTGCTGTTGGTTGGGCTTCTTTTCTTAAATGGATTATTCTTCTCATCTTAGTTGTTATTTTATCTTTTGAATCTTTGGAACTCTTGAATCGTGCTTCATAAAAAATCCATTCTTTACTAAGGCCAATTTTTCTATATCCCATTTGTAATTCTTTATTAGAAAATGTTTTAATTTCTCCTAAATTATTTATTGCTTTTACATCTATTAATATGTCCTTAAATTCAGCACCAAAAGCTCCTGAATTCATCTTTATACCACCACCAATTGTTCCTGGAATCCCAACTAAAAACTCTAACCCTGTTCTTTCTTGATCTCTTGCAAATCGTGCAACATCAGCATCTACTGCTCCGGCTTGTGCGGTTATAACTCCAAAGTTGTCAATACTAATTTGATTAAGTTTTTTAGTTATTAATGTAATTCCTTTAATACCCTTGTCACTAACTAGGATGTTTGAACCTGCTCCAATTGGATAAATTTCATATTTCTTTGGTTTTGATTTTAATAAACCAATTAGATCTTTGATATCTTCCGGTACAAAAAGTATTTCAGCATTCCCACCTACGTTAAACCAATTGTGTTTTGATAATGTTTGGTTTAGCGTTACCGATTTATTAAATTTACTTAAGTTCATTATTCAAATTTTCTTCGAGTTTGTTAGCAATTTTTGTGATTGAACCAGCACCTAGACATATGATTATATCGTTTGGTTTAATTATTTTTAAGAGTGTCTTGGCTATATCTTTTTCATTTTTGATGTATGAAACATTTTTATGCCCATATTTGTACAATCCATTTTCTAGATCAATACTTTCAAATTTATTAATTAATTTCTCTCCAGCAGGATAAACATCAAGTAAAAAAACATGATCTGCATCATTGAAACAACTACAGAATTCATCAAATAAATCTCTTAAACGAGTGTATCGATGGGGTTGAAAAATACTTACAATTTTATTGTTTGGTGCCATTAGCCTTGATGCAGCTAGTGCTGAGCTTATTTCAACTGGATGATGACCATAATCATCTATTATTAACGTATTCTTAAAATTGCCAACTCTTTGAAATCTTCTTTCAACACCTGTAAAGTCTTTTAATGTTTCCCTTATTTTTTGCAATGGGATTTTTAACTCAATCCCTACAGCAATTGTGGCTAACGCGTTTTGTATATTGTGATTACCTACCATTGAAAACTCTATTTCAAAATTTTCTGAGACTGGACTGTGTAAAATAAATTTCATTTTATTATTTTTGTATGAAATATTGCTTGCCCTGACATCAGCATTTGCAGACAACCCATACGTAATAATTTTTTTATTATCTAACTTTGAAATTAGTTTTTGGACTCTTGGGTGATCAATACAAAGACAAGCAAATCCATAAAATGGTATTGACAATACAAAATTTTGAAAGGCTTCTTCTAGATTTTTTTCTGTTTTATGAAAATCTAAATGTTCTAAATCTATATTAGTAATCACGGCAGCTGTTGGGTTTAACTTTGCAAAACTTCCATCACTTTCATCGGCCTCTACAACCATCCATTCGCCATTTCCTAATTTTGCGTTACTATCTAAAGAAGAAATAATTCCACCATTAATAATAGTTGGATCCATTCCATTTTCTTCTATCATCTTTGCGATTAAAGACGTGGTTGTTGTTTTTCCATGTGTTCCAGCTATAGCAATAGATTGTTTTAATCGCATTAATTCTCCTAGCATTTCCGATCTATGTACAATTGGTATAAATAACTTCTTGGCAGCTTTTAATTCTTTGTTAGTTTCAGAAATTGCGGAAGAGACAACTATAATCTTAGCATTTACTATATTTGATTTTTTTTGTTCTAAATAAATTTTTATTCCTAGTTTTTTTAATCTATCGGTATTTTTATTTTGACTAATATCACTACCTTGAACAAGGTATCCTGATTGGAATAATATTTCTGCAATCCCACTCATTCCAATGCCGCCAATACCAATAAAATGTATTATTCCTAAATTTTGTGGACTCCTTAACATGGTTTTGTAACTTCCTCGTTTGTATCAAAATCTTTTTTTATTATGAGGTCAGTTAAAAAATCTGTAGATGTTTTATTATTTAACAATTTAGTAAGTTTATTTGAAAGTTTGTTTAATTTCTTGTTAGCCTCAATAAGCTTGTGAGGATTTATAAAAAGATTGTTTATTAGTTTTTTTAATTCGCTAATTTTATTTTTTCCTTCATCAAAAATCCATCCACCACTATTTTTTATATACAGAGCATTTTCTAATTGATGGTTATCTAGAGAGTTAGAAAGTGGAACTAGGATTGCAGGTTTTTTTGACGCAATTATTTCAGCAACAGTCGATCCACCTGCTCTGGTTATTACCAGATGAGCTAGTTTAAATTTTGTAAATATATTGTTAAAAAAAACACTTATTTCACAATCAATTTTATTTTGAATATACTTACCTTGAACTTTATCAATGTCTTCTTTTCTAACCTGTTGGATTATTTTAACTCTTTTTTTTATGTGCTCAGGCATAGAACAAATGATTGATGTGAGGTGTTCTGAAAAAAAACTAGCACCGAGGCTACCCCCATATATTAATACATGGAACTTATCTTCATTATTAGGAATTGCATACTTACTTTTACCGATATCAAAGAATTCACCCCTAACTGGATTCCCTGAATAAATAAAATTTTTGTTGTTGGAAACATTTTTTGTATTTTCAAAAGATAAAGCTAAAATATTAGAAATAGTACTGAGTAATTTATTTGCTCTACCTATAACTGCATTTTGTTCGTGTATAATTGTAGTTATACCAAATATTTTGGCTGCTAAAACTGGTGCGACTGAAGGATATCCTCCAAACCCTAGAACTCTGGTTGGTCTATATTTTATAATTAACAAAATTGATTTAATAAAAGATAAAACAAAATAAAAAAGTGACTTTAGTTTATTAATAATTAATTGATTGCTCGGGCTAATAACCTTGTGAGCATGAACTAAAATATTAATATTCTTTTCATTTAAAAATTTAGTAAAATAGTCCTTTCCTCTTAAATCTGTGATTACAATATGTTTATCAAACTTTTCTTTGTTTATAATTGATAGGGCAGGGTAGATATGTCCTCCAGTTCCACCTGCTGCAATTAATATTACCTTTTTATTATTTATTTTTTTCATTTTATTATTTTTCATTAAAATGCCTTGTGAATGGTTCTAATGAATTATTAGTTCTTGTTAGAGAAAGGAGCATACCAGCAGTAATCGCTGATGCTAATATAGAAGACCCACCGTATGATAAAAAAGGTAGCGTCATCCCTTTGGTAGGAATGAGATCTGTATTACTTGCCATGTGTATAAGTGATTGGAAGCCGAATTGAAAAGCTAGACCACTCACAGCTAAGATCAAAAATAAATTATTAATTTTGAGAGTATATAAAAATGATCTTAGTATAACTAATCCATAAATCATTATAATAATGCTGCATATTAGAACGCCATACTCTTCAGCAGCCACAGCATAAACGAAATCTGAATGAGCATCAGGTAAAGATTTTTTGTATAGACCTTCTCCTGGGCCTTTACCTAAGAGACCACCCGATTCAAAAGATTGTAATGATTTTGATACTTGGTATGTTGTTCCCTCAATAAAACCGTCTATTCTAATTTTAACGTGATCGAAATTGTGATAAGAGATAATCATAAAAATAGGGAATGATATTATTAGAACAATAATAATTATAAGTGGGATTCCTGTAATAAATAATTGAAAAGCCCATGTAAATATCAATAAAATAGTCATTCCCAAATCTGGTTGTAATAATAAAAGTGCTGAAATTAAGCTTATTGAACAAATAGACCAAACCCAGCCTGGAAAATTCTTTTTTTCTGCCCACAATGATAAAATCCAAGCATTAAAAATTATAAAAAAAGGTTTACATACCTCACTTGGTTGGAAACTAAACTTTCCCATATAAAGCCATCTATGTGCTCCTTTTATTTTATCTCCGTCTATAACAGTTAAAAATAGTAGTAAAATAGATATTGCCAGTCCTAAAATACTTATAATTTTAATTTGCCTTTGATTTAAAATTGAGAAGATTATAATGATTGGAATACTCAGCGCTCCAAACAAAATATGCCTCAAAGTGAAATGATGAGATGATAAATTAAGACTTTGTGTAATGTGTTGGCTAGAAGCCATCACCAAAAAGATACCAATTAAAATTAAAATAAAAAAACCTGTTAAAAGATATCTGTCTGTAGTCCACCACCACAAAGCAATATTTGATCTATCTGAACGAGTTATTATCATTTTTTAATAACATCCTGATCAAATTTAAGATTAACAATTTTTTTGAAATAGTTCCCTCTATCCTCATAGTTTTTAAACTGATCAAAACTAGCGGCTGAAGGAGAGAATAAAATAACGCAATTCCTTAATTTACTTCTAATAACACTCTCAATTGCGAGTAGCGTTGCTTTTTCTAATGTAAAACATGTATTTATTTTCAGTTCAGGGGCAATACTTTTTATTTCCTCTACAAAATAATTTATTGAGTTACCTATTAAGAAAACTTCAACCACATTTGTTAAAAATTTTTGAGCTTGACCAATACCGTCTGATTTAGGTTTACCTCCTGCTATCCAAAATATATTGTCAAATGAAGATAGAGCGGCAGCTGTAGATTCACCATTAGTAGATTTACTATCATTAATTATTTTAAATTTATTACAAATATATATGGGCTCCATTCTATGTGGCAAACCCTTGAAGGTCTTGATCGCTAACTTGATTTGAGAATCATTAATATTAAGTTTTTTTGCTAGTGTTATCGCAATTGAAGCATTTATAGAATTATGATTTCCTTTCAGATAGTTGTTATCATTGACAAAACTCTTGCTAAAATTTTTATCTACTTCAAAAGATTTGGATGAAACACTGTTTTGAGATTTAACTAATTTTTTTAAAAATTGATCGTTTTTATTTAAAACGAAGATTCCATTGATATTCAAACAACTAATAATTTTTAACTTGCTTGAAATGTATTTTTCAAAGGTTTCATGGAAATCTATATGATCTGGAGTGATGTTAATTATTGAAGCCAGGTCTAAATTTAATTTTTTTATTCCATCAAGTTGATAGCTTGATAGCTCAAGAATTATAACCCCTTTATTACCAGGATCATTTATAAGACATGCGGGGTACCCAAAGTTGCCACCAATTGCACACTTAACTTTATTGAAAGTTAATATATGATATAAAAGAGATACTGTTGTTGATTTCCCATTTGTACCAGTTATGCCTACAATTTTGGCTTTAGGGTTTGTTTCAAAAAACAAATCAATCTCATTAATAATTTTTACGTTGTGTTTAATGGCAAGTTCAACAGCCTCATGTTTGTCAAAATTATTAGTGGGTATACTTGGGCTGACTATTAAGGATATTAAGTTTTTCCATGGCCATTCTTTATAATTTTGCCAATGAGTTTTTTTTATAGATGATGGCCTTGGATTATTATCATCGAATATAAAAATATGTGCATTTGAATTAGCTAGAATTTCAGCTGCTGCCAAACCTGATTTTCCAGCCCCTAAAATTCCAACATGCTTATCTTTATAGTGTGCAATACTATTATTCAATTTTTTTACCTAAGTTTGAGTGTTGAAATGCCTATCAAAGCCAATATGACAGCTATTATCCAAAACCTGATTACAATTGTTGATTCAGCCCATCCTTTTTGTTCGAAATGGTGATGCAATGGTGCCATTCGAAAAACTCGTTTGCCTGTAAGTTTGAACGATACAACTTGTACAATTACTGAGATAGTCTCTAAAACAAAAAGGCCTCCAATTATGATTAGAACTAATTCATGTCTTGAAGCTGAGGCGCTTACGCCAATAACACCTCCTAATGACAGTGAACCAGTATCTCCCATAAACACCATTGCTGGAGGCGCATTAAACCATAGAAAACCTAACCCTGAACCAATTATTGCGCCCAAGAAAACTGTGATTTCTCCTACACCTGGGACATAATTTATTTGTAAATAATTTGAAAAATTCACATGACCAACTAAGTAAACAATAATAGCTAAGGATCCAGCTGCAATCATTACTGGTACAATTGCAAGTCCATCTAAACCGTCTGTTAAGTTTACAGCATTTGAAGAGCCTACTATTACTAAAATCGTAAAGGGTATATACAACACACCTATGAAAAACAAACCCTCTTTTAGGAAGGGTATAGATAAAGAGTTTTGATAAGTTCCAGGAGTATTTTCACCTATGAACCATGCTGCTAAAAAGGCAATAAAAATTTGTGGAATTATCTTTTGGTAACTTTTAAGGCCATTACTTGTCATTCGTGAAACTTTAAGCCAGTCATCTAAAAGTCCAATTAAGCCAAAAGATAATGCAACGCCTAAAATTATCCAAATATATATATTATCTAATTTTGCCCATAAAATTGTTGAGATTGTAAAAGCCAATAATATCAGTAAGCCTCCCATTGTAGGTGTGCCACTTTTTAAAATTATATGATTTTTAGGACCATCAGAACGTATTGGTTGCCCTTTTTTTTGAAATTTTTTTAAAATCCATATAATTTTTTGTCCAAAGACTAAACTTATTACTAAGGCTGTTAATAGAGCACCTATGCTTCTAAATGTAATATAATTAAATAAATTAAGGGGCTGAAAATAGTCTTTGTAATCAAGCAACAAATCAGGCAGCATTATTATTCTCCTGATTAAAATTTTGTAAAACTTTTACTAACTTCCAAAGGTTTGTTCCATTTGAACCTTTAATTAAGATTAATTGATTGGGTTTTACTATTTCCTTAATTTTTGATAGTAAATCATCAACGTTCAGGTATGAATAAGATTTGATTTTTAGTTCTTTACTTATTAACTGTGTGAAAGATCCTACAGTTATTAGTAAATTTGGATTTATTTTTTTTAATATGGGTATTAATTCTAAATGTTTAAGTTTAGCTTTTTTGCCTAATTCTAGCATGTCTCCTATTATTAAGACTGTTTCATAATTAATTAATTTTGATTTTATTTTATATAGATTGCATAATGATGCATACATAGAATCTGGATTTGCATTATAACTATCATCTATTAAAAGACTTTCTTGATTATTTTTAAAATTTATTATTATTTTATGACCTCTTCCTGATAGAGGCTTTATACCAGATATAGTTTGTTTAGCAGTTTCTTGTGATAGTCCTAGTTCTCCTACAACTACCAAAGTTCCAACTGCATTCAATGCCTGGACTGAACTCATATATTTAAGATGCCAAGGTCTTTTGTTTTCTAAGAAAATTGTAGACCCATCTTTTTCATCAATTATTTTGTTAATTCTCTGACTAGATTTTATAGTATGCCCATATAATTTTATGTTAGTTGTATATTTTTTTGCGTTTTCTTTAAGATAATCACACCAGGTGTTGTCTGAATTTATGATGGCTACTCCGTTTGCATTTAAGCCGATAAAAATTTCACTTTTAGCATTTGCTATTTCTTTTTCGCTCTTAAAATTCTCAATATGAGAACTCGATACATTTGTTATTAATGCAATATGAGGTTTTGAAATTAAAGTTAGCTCTTTAATTTCACCAGTATGGTTCATTCCAAGCTCTAGAACACAAAAAGCATATTCTTTAGGAAGTCTTGATAATGTTAAAGAAAGACCAATTATATTATTGTTATTACCATGCGTAAAGTGTGTTTTTCCAAACTCTTGAAGGGAAGTTGCTAAAATATGTTTGGTGCTTGTTTTCCCACTGCTTCCAGTAATTGCAATAACTTTTCCTGTAAATCTATTTCTAGAAAACTGTGCAATATTTATTAATGCAATTTTTGTATCTTTTACAAATAGACCACTATATCTAAGTGCAATTTTTTTATCTGATACAATTACCCCTGAGGCTCCTTTTGATATCGCAGAGTTAATAAAATCATGACCATCATATTTATCACCTTTTATAGCAACGTATAAATCACCCTCTTTTATTGTTCTGTCATCTATACTTATTCCAAAAACATCTTTTTGATTTATTAGAAAATTAGATGAGGGGTCAGACCCATTGGTAGCGGTTATCAATTCTTTTTTTGTCCACAATAAGTTCAAAATCAAGCCTCAATTAAATTCATAGTTTTTAAGGCTTCCTTAGCCACTGCATAATCATCAAACGGAAGCGTCTCTAGCCCAACAGTCTGCAAGGTTTCATGTCCTTTGCCGGCAATAAGCAAAAAATCGTTCATTTTTAATAATGATACAGCATGCTTTATGGCTTTGTTCCTATCGGGAATTTCAACTGCAGTAGGACTGCCGTTCAAAATATCACTTCTTATACCGGCAGGACTTTCGTTTCTAGGGTTGTCGTCAGTTACAATTATTAAATCAGAATACTCATGGGCTATCTTGCCCATTAATTTTCTTTTTCCCTTATCTCTATCGCCACCACAACCAAATAAAGTTATTAATTTACCATTAGCTTTTTTTATTTCTTTTAAAGATAACAGAACAGATTTTAATGCTTCAGGAGTATGAGCATAATCAATTATGATTGTTGAATTATGGTTTTCACCTGAAACAATCTCCATTCTCCCTCTAGCAGGTTTTAGATAGGAAAGTGACTTAAAAACAAAACTTGGTTCCATTCCTAATGCGATACAAATTGAAGCAGATGCGATAACGTTATAGGCTTGAAATTTTCCAATCATTCCCAATGTTGCATCATAAATTTTATTTCTAAACTCAATTGATATTTTAAGTGTTTGATTATTATGTGTTATAGATTTAATTCTAATATTAGCTTTTTCATTTTCACCAAAAGTTAAAATTAGATGATTTTTTGATGCTATCTCTTCATATAGTTTTTTTCCAAATTCATTATCAATATTAATAGCAACCGCAGACTGTTTTTTTAGAATGTCCATAAAAAGTTTTTTCTTTGCAGAAAAATAACTTTGTATATTCCCATGATAATCCAGGTGATCACGAGAAAGATTTGTAAATATCGCTCCAGAAAATTTTATTCCGTCTAATCTAAATTGATCTAGACCATGTGAAGAAGCTTCAAGTGCTAGATGCGAGACATCATTTTGTGCCAGAAAATTTAAATTTTTATATAATTCATTTGGCTCAAATGTTGTTAATGAATTTTGTGATGAATTATAAACAGCATCACTTTGATGGGTTCCAACTTTGGTTCCAAGAGTTCCCATCGAGGCAGCTTTCCAACCAGCTTGAACCCAAATTTGTCTGCAAAACTCAACAGTAGAGGTTTTCCCATTAGTGCCTGTGACACCTATAATCACATTTGGTTGATTTTTATAATAAATAGATAGCAAAGTTGAATAAACTAGCCTTGAGGTTCCTTTAGTTATAGAAACGCAATTTTTCTTATTTTTATTTTCAGCTAGAATTAAAAAAGCACCTTTGCTCTTTGCTTCTTTAATAAAACTTTCTCCATCAAAGTTTTTTCCTTTTATTGCAACAAAAATATATCCTGATTTAATGTCTTTACTATTAGAAGATATTCCTTTGACTTCTTGATTTAATATTTGATGATCAAGGTGACCCAAAATATTAGTTAAAATTTTATTTTTTGACACTAATTCGCTTAAAATCATCTTTATAAATTTGCTCCCTTTTCTTTACCTCTTATTTCGTATTGAATAAGATTCTGAGAGAAGTTTAATGAATTTTCATTTTGTGGTTTTATATTTAATATAGGAGCAATTCTTGTAACTAGCCTTTTTACTACTGGCGCTACAACCCATCCGGCTGTTCTATAACCATAAGAAAATTTCTGACCTTTTGGATTGTCGATCATTACGGTGATTATAAATTGAGGATTATTTATTGGAAAGGCAGATGTAAAAGCTACAATATTTTGTTTTTTTAAGTAGCCTCCAGTTTTGCTTAGCTTTTCAGCGGTTCCAGTTTTGCCTCCAACCAAGTAACCCTTTGCTTCTGCTTTTTTTGCAGTTCCGTATTTACTTTTTACAACAAGTCTCATTATGCTTTTAATTTTATTTGAAGTATTTTTAGAAAAAACACGAGTATTTTTTTCCCTTGTTTTTGAAACAAAGAGAGTAGGGTTAACTTTGATACCGTTATTGACAAGCGTTGCAGTAGACGAAGCTAGATGCATTGGCGTTATTGCTATTCCATGTCCGTAGGAAATAGTCATAGTAGAAAGTAATTTTCTGTCCATAAGGACCTGTGGTATCCCTACCTCAGGTATTTGCAGATCCATTTTATCCATAAACCCAAGCTTTCTTAGGTATTTTAGCTGTGTTGCCGAACCAAATTTTTCAGCAATCTTAGCTGATCCAATATTGCTTGAATGAACAATAACTTCAGGAATATTTATGGCGTAATTTAGAGGATGAAAATCTCGTATTGTTCTTGATGACACTCTTAAAGGACGTGAGACGTCAAAAACTTCGTTTTCTTCTACAAGTCCACTATCTAAAGCGATAGCAGCTGTAATTAATTTAAGGGTGGACCCAAGTTCATAAATCCCCTTTGTTGCTTTGTTAAACAGTAGTTCATCTGATACTTTACTATAGTTATTAACGTTGTAATCAGGCAATGATGTTATAGCATAAACTTCACCGTTTTTAGAGTTCATTACTATTCCGGCACCACCTTCAGCTTCAAATTTATTAATCTGCTCAAATAAAATTTTTTCTGTGATGTGTTGAATTCCACTATGAATTGAAATTTTAATATTTTTACCGTTTTTTAATTGACTATCTAATGATTTTTCTATTCCAGCTATACCACTACCATCAACATCAGTGCTTCCTAAAATATGTGCAGCCAAATTATTGTTCGGGTATATTCTTTTATGTTTGACCCTTATTTTTAGTCCCTCAATACCCTCATTCAAAAGTAATACGTGCTCTTTTGGAGAAATTTCTCTGAGTATATTTACGAATTGCTTTTTAGAATCTAATTTTGTTTTTAAAGCTACTTCATCTAATTGAGGAAAAATTTCAAGCAGTTTCTCTATTGTGTTTTTTTTGTTTAACACCTCTTGTGGATTTATATTTAAACTTGATGTGCTGATTGTTGTTGCTAGTAATTCTTTATTTCGATCATAAATGTTTCCACGTGTTAAATTTTTATTGAGATCTGATTTAATAGTCTTAAAAGAAATATTAGCAGGGTTGGGTTTAGTAATACCTGCCAAAGATATTGTTCTATAACCAATAGTCATGAAAGAAAACAGAAACAAACTACCACACATCAATAATTTAATTTTTCTAAATTTTGTGTTGCTCCTTACTACTAGTGCGCTTTTGAAGTTAATTAAACTTTTCATTTAGGCACTCTTGCATTAATAGATTTTGTTGCCTCAACTAAATCTTTTAAATTCCAAATATCAGTCGGTAGAATTTCTTTTAGTTCTAGTTTAGTTAAAGCAATTTTCTCTATCCTATCTGGTCGTTTTAGGTAGCTAAGTTCAGCATTTAAAATTTCTAAATCAGATTTTGCATTAACTATTTTTGTTTTAATTGTTTTTAGTGCCACCTCATTTTGTGTGATAAAAAATTTAATTTGGTATAATGAAATTCCAACCACAACAATTAAAAAAACCACAAGAAAAGAAGGGTACCTAATCATTCTTCATCTCCAAAATATGATGGAAAATTTGTTCTTCTTGCAACTCGCAATTTAGCTGATCTTGATCGTTTGTTTCTTTCTATTTCTTTTGATGATGGGGATATGGGTTTTCTTGTTATGATTTCGAGGCTATTTTTTCTTTCGTTCTTTTCAGGTAAATATCGTGATGTTGACTGATTGTTAGAACATTTTATAAAAAATTCTTTTATAATCCTGTCTTCAATTGAATGAAAAGAAACAACTGCTAATATACCATCTGGTTCAAGTGATTTTTCAGCAGCGATTAGCCCTTTTTCTAACTCATATATTTCATTATTGAGATATATTCTTATGGCTTGAAAAGTTCTTGTGGCAGGGTCAATTTTTTGTTTTGAGAACGGAATTGACTTCCTGATAATTGTAGCTAACTGACCTGTGCTATTAATTCTATTCGTTAATCTCTCATAGGCTATATTTTTGGCTATTCTTCTTGAGAAAACCTCGTCACCATATTCATATATGATATTAGCTAATGTTTTTTCCTCTACTTTATTTATGAACTCTTCTGCTGTAGGGCCTTCAAGTGACATTCTCATGTCCAATGGACCATCTAATTTAAATGAAAATCCTCTTTCTTTTGTATCAATTTGCGGACTGGAGACGCCCAGATCAAAAACTATACCATTAACTTTATTTATATTGGTTTCTTTTAAATATTTTAGTAATTCTGAAAATTTTCCATTTATAAAGGTAAATTTATTTTCAAAAGTTGATTTGATAGGGGCAGCAAATTCTTTTGCTTGTGGGTCTCTATCAATAGCTAATAGACTACAATTACATTTATTTAGGATTTCTCTAGAATACCCTCCCAAACCAAACGTTGCATCTACGTAAATACCTTCGTCTTTTAATGATAATGCATTTATCGTTTCATTGAGAAGAACAGGGGTGTGTTGAGTGCAATTTAACATAATGAATGCTACTCAGTTTTCTTATTAAGGATTAATTTTGGAGGTCCTTTTTCTTCAAGAATTTTTTGTGATTTTTTATATTGCTTTTCATATTCTTTAGGGCACCATATATAAAAAGATTCACCTATACCCATAAATACAGCTTTATTTGAAAGCTCTGCAAAATTCATAAGAGTTTCAGGAATCACAATTCTTCCGCTAGCATCAAATTTTGTTTCAAAAGAGTCAGCCATCATCATCCGTAAAACAAATGCTTCGTCGGACATGGCATCCAATTCGTCAATGGCGTTTATGTATCTTTGCATTCTACTAAAAGAAGTGCCTTCTAAGCATTTGAATTGAAGACTTTTAAATAAAATAAGCTGTTCGTCTGATTTTTCTAAAAAAAATCTGTATGCTGCAGGAATTGAAACTCTACATTTTAAATCAATCTTATTATGTGAAGTTGATAAAAACATCGACTTTAAGGACCCTAAGTTAAAAGTGATATGACTAGGATTTGCACTATTATTTAATTCAGAATTCTAACCTAAACAGTTTTCACTATTAAAAAGGGATATCATGGTATTTTATGGGAGTCAATGGTAATTTGCGTGTGTAATATGGTATTATATTTAGATATTGAAATAATTTTAAGTGTCAGAGAGCAATAAGCCGGGTTTTGTATCAAAAATTGATAGTAGTTATTAATCTTGAGAATTTGTTACCAAATTCTTCTAGCGACCTACCCAAGAAACTTTGTAGAAATTCAAAAAATGTTCCTTCTATTTGGTCTTGCTCTAGGTGGGGTTTACCATGCCGTTTCTATTACTAAAAACGCGGTGCGCTTTTACCGCACCTTTTCACCCTTACCAAAATTGGCGGTATTTTTTCTGTGGCACTTTCCCTAGGGTCGCCCCCGCTGGATGTTATCCAGCACCTTATTCCTATAGAGCCCGGACTTTCCTCTTTAAAAAGCAACTACCTTACTCTCTGACTAAGTTAAAATATAAGCTCAAAAGTTAAGGTCAATGATTAAATTTATTTATGTGTTATTTATTTCTTCATTTAATATTTGAAGTTTGAGCCAATTATCTTCTTTTGTGGATAAATCATCTTTTATTTTTGTAATTTCAGATATTATAGAATTAAACTTGTTAAAATCATTGTGGTATAAATTTTCTTCATTTAACTGTTTTTCCAATAAATTCAGTTTGTCCTCTAATTTAGAAATTTCTTTTGGTAAAACTGTTAATGCATAAGCCTCTTTATAACTTAATTTTTTAACATTTGGTCCTTTGTTAACAAATTTATTTGTTTTTTGAATATTTCTTTTAACTGATTGTGTAGATTTGATTTTTCTAACTTTTGATAATCCATATTTAGAGTAATAACTAGAAAAATTACCCTCATGTTTGGTAATTTTATTATCATTTTCAAATACTAAAAGCTTATCTATTGTGTGATCTAAAAAAAACCTATCATGACTTATTATTAAAACAGTTCCATCATACTTTTTAATTATATCTTTTAAAATATTTAAAGTATAAAAATCAAGATCATTTGTAGGCTCATCCAATATTAAAAAATTATGATCATTCAAAAATAATTTTGCCAATAATAATCTAACTTTTTCTCCACCAGATAATGAAGAATTGCTCTGCAAAGATTTTTTTTCGTTAAAAAGAAACATTTTTAAATACGATAAAACATGAATTTTTTGTCCCATAAAGTTTACATGATCACCCTCATCAGACAATGATCTCCAAGGAGTCAATTTTGGGTCGATAGTTTCTTTATTTTGGTCAAAATATTTAATATTAATATTTTCGCCAGTTTTGATTTTACCTTTGGAGGGTAAAATTAATCCTTGTATCATTTTTATTAAAGTCGTTTTCCCAGAACCGTTTGCGCCAATTATACCGAGTCGCTCTTTTTTTTGAATTTTGAGGTTAAAATTAGAAATTATTTCTTTTTTAAGATCACTATTATATGCAAAAGAAACATTTTTTAATTCAATTATATTTGAACCAGAATCATTGGTTTTCTTGAGAGAAAAATCCATAGGTCTTTTTTCAGTGATTTTGGTACTTTCGTAGTGTTTAGTAAGTTTTTCTAACTCCCTAACTCTACCCATATTTCTTTTTCTTCGCGCAGATATCCCTTCGATTGACCATTTAGTTTCACTTTTAATTTTTTGTTTAATTTTAGATGACTGTGTTTTACGTGTTTCTATATGTAATTCGGCCCAGTCATAAAAACCATCATAAAGACCTTCTCTTGAGATTAATTCATTTTGGTATAACCAATAAGTTTTAGTACCTATTTTTTTTAAGAAATTTTGATCATGACTTACTATCAGCATTGATTTTTTAATTGATAACAGTTTATCTTCTAACCAACTTATTGTTGGCAGATCGATATGATTTGTTGGTTCATCAAAAAGTAGAATATCTGACTCATTTAAAAGAGATTTAGCTATATATATTTTTCGAATTTCTCCAATTGATAATTGTTTTTCAAGCCTAATATCTGATAATTCTAGTTGATTGATAATATCTTTTATTTTAGACAAATCTGGATATTCTACATCCTGTGATAAAAATTCTTCAAGATTTTGTGTTTTTGGTTTTGAAGGGTTTTGGTCAAGGTAGTCAATTTTTAGATTTGGTCTTTTCCAAATGGTTCCTTGATCAGCTTCGTCTATTCCTTTGATAATTCTCATTAAGGACGTTTTGCCAGATCCATTTTCTCCAACTAAAATTATTCGATCACTTTCATGTATTGTAAAATCTAAATTATCTAAAAGTATTTTGTCAGATTTTAATATTTTTAAATTTTTTACAGTAATAAGTGGTTTTGACATTTGACTATTTTAACTTTTTTTTTGAATTACATCCCAAGCATTATTAATTTCCTTAAGTGTTTGAGTATTTTGTTTTATCAATTCCTCAGGCATACCTTGAGAAATCAAAAGATCAGGATGATGTTTTGTTGCTAATATTTTCCATTTTCTTTTGACTTCATGAATTGGAGTTTTCTCTGAAACACCTAATATTTTATAAGGATTGGATAATCCTTTAATTTTATACGAAATTATTCTTTCAAAATCATCGTTTGAGAAACCAAATATTTCACTTACTTGTTTCAAATATATTATTTCTGGATCAGTAATTTCACCGTCTGCTTCGGCAATCATTACTAACAAGTTTAACAATTCCTCTAAAACTGGCGATTTTTTTTCTAATAAATTTGAAATCTGTTGCGCATAAACTTCATATCCGTGTGTAGATTTTTTTGCTTGATCCCATAAAAAAGCAACATTTTTGATTTCAGCATCTGGCACATCAATTTTTTTTTTAAACGCTAAAATTTCTTGTTTTGTAACTTTTCCATCTGCTTTTGCCATTTTTGCTGAAAGAACTATAACCCCAATCGTAAACCCTATTTGTTTAATTGCTAATTCTTCAGGTTTCTTTTTTTGTCTTTGGATTTTATCTATGGCATGTCCAGCTGCGCCTCCTAAAAGTGCTCCAATGGGTCCGCCAAAGGCAAATCCTGTTGTACTTCCAATAATTTTCCCCCATATATTCATAATTTACCTATTACAATTAAGATTATAGGCTTACAAGTAAAATTAATTTTGCTATGAGTAGTTAGTATGTATTAATAAAATTAGTAGATTGTCTTTGAGGAGTATGTTTTGATTGAAGAACATGATTTTACAGGATTAAAATGCCCATTGCCAGTTCTAAAAGCTAAGAGAGTTTTAAAGAGTTTAGAAAAAGGTAATAAGGTGACGTTTATTTCAGATGATCCTGCAAGCCCTATTGATTTCAAGCACTTTTCTGAAAATGAGGGATATAATATATCTATCAAGTCAACTAAAGCTGGAAAACACTTCTTTACACTTTTTAAAGTTTCAGTTTAAGAGTGTAATTTAAGTAATATGATTTTTTTTAGATCTCTAATATTTAATATACAATTTTATTTAGGCACAAGTATTTTGGTTACCTTATGTCTTCCTTGTCTTCTCTTTTCTCGAAATGTTGTCATGGTTGTAAATAGAATCTGGTGCTTAATAATGATTAAAGGTATGAAGTGGTGGCTTGGGACTGACATAAAGGTTATAGGAAAAATACCATCTAAAGATAAAGTAGTGATTTATGCTATTAAGCATCAATCAGCGTGGGAAACTGTTTTTTGTACTGACCTTTTTTCAATGCCTTCAATTGTTTTAAAAAAAGTTTTAATTTATCTACCAATTATAGGATTATATTTTCTTAAATCTGGAGCAATCCCAATTACAAGAGATCAAGGCATAAACGCTCTAAAAAAAATGGGTAGAAATGCAAAAAAAGCAGTTAAAGAAAAAAGGTCAATGATGATTTTCCCGCAAGGAACGAGAGTTGACCCTGGGATAAGTTCTATAGAAAAACCATATCTACCAGGTGTTTTTTTTCTTTACTCCCAGACTAAAGTCCCTGTTATCCCAGTTGCTCATAATGCTGGTTTACTTTGGCCAAAAAATAGTTTTATGAAGTACCCTAATCGTCTTAAGTCAAAAGCGGTAACGATTAAAATTCTTCCTGCTATAGAACCAGGTTTATCAAAGATAAAATTTTTAAAAAAATTAGAATCTGTTATTGAACATCATTCGAATGATTTAATAGAGTTGGAGAAATAAAATGGATGGTTTCTTGCCTGAAAGAGGTAATAAAAGACAACTAAACGTATTAGGAAATGAGCTTGAGCCATGCAATTTTGGTTTAGATAAAAACAATGTTGTTACAGGGTTTTATAGGGATAATTGTTGCAATACCGGCGTTGATGATGTGGGTTTGCACACTGTTTGCTGTATTATGACAAATGAATTTTTAAGTTTTTCAAAGTCCGTTGGCAATGATCTTAGCACTAATATTCCTGAATACAATTTTCCAGGTTTATGTGATGGAGACAAGTGGTGTTTATGTGCTTCAAGGTGGCTCGAAGCTTTTAATGCAGGTAAAGCACCTAAAGTAATATTAAAATCAACTAATATAGCAACTCTCTCAATAGTAAAACTAGAATATTTAAAAAAGCATGCTATGTAATTTGTTAAAGGGGATAAAATTTTATGCATTTAGATCAAGTAATAACTGTTTTTTGTACTGATCATGAAACGCAAAAAAAGGGAAAAATTATAAGAATTTATTCTAGCGGAATAGATGTAGAAGTTTCTGGAACAATAATCAAACTTAAGAAGACCAAACCAAATTTTTATATTGGGTCCATGGCTGGTCTAGAATTTGTAGTAAAGACTTAAAATTTATACCTTAGAAGAGATTTTAATAATTTTTTCTTCTTTTTCCTGAATTTGTTTCATCCCGTCAACGTCTATTAAGCCACCCTCAAAAACTGCTATTTGTTTATAAGCAATGTTACCTGATAGTTTTCCTGTTTCCATAATCACAATGCTATCTGCGGTTATAGTTCCGTCTACCTTACCACTAATAATTAATTCAGAAGACTTAATTTTCCCTTCAAGTTTTCCATTCTCATCGACTATAATTTGATCGGCAGAAATTTCACCAATATAATTATTTCTAATTAAAACTGATCCTGAAGTATTATATTTACCTTCAAAAACTCCATCTCCATCTAGCTGAGAACAAGTTTCTAGGTTTTTAAGTTTATCTTTTAAAGGAGAAGAAATTCTACTTATTTTTATCATAATATATCCATAAAATATTATCATTACTTTTTAACAACCTAACAACAACATAAAAAATTAAGTGTCTGAATAATAATAATATTTTTAAATTTTTAAGAATAAGAATATTTTTGTATTATTAATTTAAAGAATCAGTTTATAACTTACATCCAAAAATTAATTAAAATCATGGAAATAAAATGTTGCAACCATTCTATGCTAGCTCAGAGATCAATCGTCATGGTGATTATAGAAACGACGAAAATTTTTTAAAAAAAATAATGATGGATCCAAGAACTAAATTTATTCCTGTTTATAATGGGAAAAATCTTTTTAAAGGGTTTGATCAGAATATCAATGCAATTAAATTTGATTACTCCCTTTTAAAAAAGTTATTACCAAATGGAATTAGTGATCCAATTTTTCTTGGATCTGCAAATAAATTTTATTATGTAGGTTTTGAATTAAATGACCAAAATTCTGAGGCAAAAAAGTGGATTGAAGAAAATGACATTATAATTGATGATTTAAGAAAATATGGTCCTACCTTAAACGATATAGATGGATCTTTTTTAGCCCTAACAAATGGAATGAATTTTTGGCAAAAAACTCATAAATTTTGTGGAGTTTGTGGATATAAAAATTCTTCAAAAGAAGGAGGTTTTGTAAGGGTTTGTTCCAATATAAAATGTGGAAAAAGCCATTTCCCTAGGACTGATCCTGCTATCATCACTCTAATTAGTCATAAAGAGAAGGTATTACTAGGAAGGTCTGCAAGGTTTCCCGAAGGAATGTATAGTACATTAGCCGGGTTTGTTGAGCCTGGAGAAAGCCTGGAACAAGCGCTCGAAAGGGAGGTTTTAGAAGAAGTAGGAGTTAAAGTAAAAAATATTAAATATTTTCACTCACAACCTTGGCCCTTTCCAGCTTCTTTGATGCTAGGTTTTTTTGCAGAGGCTGAGAGTACAGAGCTAGATATTGATTATAACGAAATAGAGGATGCTCATTGGTTTTCGTTAGAAGAACTAAAATCATTAAAACATCCATCTATTAAAAACGGTTTTAAGTTACCTAGGATTGACTCAATCGCACGTAGATTAGTTGATACTTGGATTAATGAATTTAGATAATAAAAGGTAGATTAATGTTATTCACACCAATAAAAATTGGCAATTTAGAAATTCCTAATAGGGTCGTAGTTGCGCCAATGTGTCAATATTCTGCAGTTGATGGAGTAATGACTGATTGGCACACTCAACATTTAATGCAACTTGGTTATTCAGGTGCAGGTTTGGTGATGATTGAAGCAACTGCGGTTGAGAGAGTAGGAAGAATTACACATCATTGTGCAGGTTTGTATAATGAATTTTGTGCTAAATCTCTAAAAGAAATCTTTGAAAGAGCAAAAGCGGTGGCTTCACCAAATACAAGCTTTGGTATTCAATTATCTCATGCTGGTAGGAAAGCATCTTCACAGAGGCCGTGGGAAGGAAGAAAAAGTTTGAAGGATGAAGAAGATCCTTGGCCAACTTTTAGTGCTTCTTCAATTCCTTTTGATGATGATTGGCATACTCCCCATTCGATGAGTAAAAATGATATGGATCGTATCAAAAAAAAATTCGTGGAAGCTGCAATAATGTCTCTGCAAATTGGATTTGATTTAATAGAAATACATGGAACGCATGGTTATCTCTTGCATCAGTTTTTATCAAATATATCAAATAAACGTTCTGATGAATATGGAGGGTCTCTTGAAAATAGGATGAGATTTCCTTTAGAAGTTTTTGGTGCAGTTAAAGAGGCTGTTCCTGAAGGATTCCCTCTTGGAATGAGAATTACGGGTACCGAATGGGAAAAAGAAGGAATAAATGAAAATGAAGCTATAACTTTTGCTCAAAAATTACAACAAATAGGATGTCACTATCTATGTGTATCAAGTGGTGGTAATACTCCAAACCCTAAAATTCCTATTGGTCCTCATTACCAAGTACATTTAGCAAAAATGATGAAAGAAAATACAGATATGGTTATTAGAACTGTGGGCATGATAACCGAGCCAACCAAAGCTAATGATATAATTGTTAATCAAGATGCAGATATGATAGCTATCGCTAGAGCATTCTTATCAAACCCAAGATGGGTGTGGGATGCAGCGAGAACATTACAATATGATATATTAGTGCCTCCTCAATATGCTAGAAGGTTTTAGTTAAAATTATTTTTTTTCTGAAAGAATGTTTATTAATGATCGGGAATGTTCGGGAGATAGGTTAAGTTCTTTTCTTAATTTTTCAATTTTTTTAGCCTCAACATCACTAATAACACCATCACTGAGGGCTTGATTAATTTCAGCTTCTAAAAGAGCAGTCCTTTGCGCTCTTTGATTTGCAAATGCGGATGCAACTATACCTGTCAAAAGGGCAACAGTACAAACACCCATTATAGCTGTAAAGGCGCCTATAATTTTTCCAAAGGGAGTAATTGGGGATACATCACCATACCCGACTGTGGTTAATGTAATAAGACCCCACCACATTGTCTCAGGTATTGAGCTAAATTTTTCCGGTTGACTTTCATGTTCGGCAATATACATCAGAGCACTTGATAAAAATAATGCTACTAATACTAGATATAATGCTGCGCTAAAAGATCTCCAATCTGCCTTAATGGCTGAAAAAAAATCTTCAATAGCAGAAGTATAATTTGATATTTTTAATAATCGTAATAGTCTTAAAACTCTAAGCCATCTTAGATCTAAACCTCCAAAATAAGTTAAAATTGAAGGGATTATTGCAAGCAAATCAACTAAACCTGTAAAACTAAAAATATATTTTAATCTTTTTATTGAACTGGAACTCTCTCCTAGGTCGTCTCTTGCAGGTGCAGACCAAATTCTTAGTAAATACTCTATTCCAAAAATTAAAACTGAAAACATTTCAAAATAATAAAATATTTTTTCATATTTATTACCTATATATTCAACAGATTCCAAGCACACAGCCATTATATTTAAAAGGATAAGTATAAATAAAGCCATGTCTACAAACTGACTAGGTTTGTCAGTAACATTAGCCTTTGATAAAAGTTCACTAGTACGTTTTTTTATATTTTCGTACATAATTACATCCCATTTCTTCGCGGTTTCCCAAATTAGTGTCTTACACAATCTAACAAAGAGTTAATTTACTTACAATTTTTATGGAGTTGACGCTGTAAGGCCTCCATCGACAATAATTTCTGTTCCAGTAATATACTTTGCTTCATCAGAACATAAAAATAATACAGCATTAGCTACGTCCCATGACTCGCCCATTCTACCCATAGGTACTTGACTGTTTCGGTGGTTTACAAAGCCATCATAATCACCATCTGCATATTTTTTGGCTAATCTGTCAACAAGAGGGGTATGCATTAAACCAGGAACAACACAGTTCAATCTTATGTTATTCTTAGCTTCAATAACAGCAGTGGTTTTTGTCATTTGAATAAGGGCTGACTTAGAAGCACTGTATGCAACTTGCGGCTTTCCAACATACCTTAATCCAGCAACCGAAGAAATATTGACAATAGAGCCACCTTTATTTTGTCTCATTATTGGGATAGCTTTTTTAATGCTATAATATGCTGTGTCCAAATTTAATCTAAATTGTTTTTCCCAAGTTTCTGTATTAATTTCTGTTGGTCCTCCTGGTTCAGATTGCCCAACAACATTTATTAATATTTCTAATGATTTGTATTGTGTTTGAAACGTTTTAAAAAATTTTTTAACCTCATTTTCGTTTGTCATGTTAACTTTATAAAACTCACAAAAGTTACCTTCTTTTATTATAAAATCTCTGGTATTTTGTCCTGCTGTATCATCTATATCTATTCCAATTACTTGAGATCCTTGACGTGCAAGTGTTGTAGCTATTGCTCTTCCATTCCCAAAGTCATTTCCGTGTGATCCACATCCACAAACAATCGCTACCTTACCTGTTAAATTTAACATAAAAAAATTCCTTAAAATTAATTAAATTCCTATAATTAAATTAAATAAATTTATTATGAAAGTATACTTAATGTTAAATTATCAACAAATATATAAAAACAGATATGGAAAAGAAACAAAAGTTGGTGCTCTGAAAACTGATTTGCCACCACTTTTAAAAACTATTTTATCAAGGGGAAGTGTAAGAAAATTTTCCAAAAAAAATATTTCTAAGGAATTACTAAGTTTGCTGTTAACGGCAGCACAGTCCGCCCCATCAAAATCAAACCTGCAACAATATTCGATATTAGTTCTTCAAGATGAAGTTATTAAATCCCAAATCTCAAATTTAATTGGTAATACAAAATGGGCCCTAAAAGCTCCATTATTTTTCTTGTTTCTGGCTGATATCAGAAGAAATATTAAAATTACAAGAAATAGAGGTTATACTTATAAAAATAATAATTTAGATACATTTATGAATAGTGTGATTGATGCAGCATTATCAATGCAATCAATGATATCTGCTTCAGAAACAATAGGTTTGGGAGTTTGTCCTATCAGCATGATTAGAAATATTATAGAAGAGGTAAAAAACATCTGTGAATTACCAAAGGGGGTGTTTCCTATTGCAGGTTTGGCTGTGGGTTGGCCAGAAGAAAAGTCATCAATTTCATATAGGTTACCTCAAGATGTAGTCATTCATTATAACATCTATAATGATGAAAATTTAAGTGACAAAATAGAAGAATATGATGGGCGAGTTTTCGAGACAGCTCCTATATCAGAAGATAAACAGAGACATGTTAACCTTTATGGTGTAGCAGAAAGAGGTACATGGTCAGAAAATATAAGTAGACAACTATCAGTTCCAGAAAGAGATAATTTCAAAAGTTGGCTTAAAAGCCATGGATTTAATCTTGAATGAAATTATTTAATATTTTATTAAAAATAACATCATTTTCATACATTATCCAATGACCTAAATTATACTCTACATGAAATCTAACTTTGCTATTTATATCCCTTAAAATTGACATTCTGTCCTCTAAATATACACCAACACTTGCATCTTTTTCACCCCATAAAAGGAAGAGTGGAACATCTTGTTTTTCTAAAATTCTAGCTAGAGTATCTGTTGAAGAAATTGGCCGACTTTTAATTCTATGTGCATCCGTATTTTGTTTTTGAATATGAACAGACCAGTCATCTACTTTTGTTGCGTCATGCATCATTAAAATTTCAAGATTTGTTTTGTGAGCTTGATAGATTTCCTCTTCTGACATTTTTGAGTGCCTTGCGATCATGTTTCTCATTTCACCGCGTTTTGCTCCAAGCCCCCCCGGACCTACCAATATTAATTTTTCAGGATTCAAACCTCTTTCAATAAGATTATAAGATAAATGACCTGCAATTAAACCACCAAAAGAAAAGCCACATATTATTGGGGTTTCTTCTGGTGAAATTAGTTTTAGAAGTGTCTCAGCTATATTTGCAGAAATTTTTTCAGGAGTATGTGGAAGGGTTAAATCTTCTGATTCTCCAAAACCTGGCATGTCAGGGATTAAAACATTATAATTTTTTGAGAATGGTATAGCTTGTTTTATCCAATGTGCCCAGCTACCATAACCTCCATGAAGAAGTATTAAAGGCTTACCTTTACCCCATGATCTCCAACAAACCTTTGAGTCTTTTGACTTAATAAATACCTTATTACAATTTTTTTCAATTGCAGATAGGTAATTTGAAAATTCTTCAAAATTAAATGTTTTTTTATTCATAGACTTTGCCCAAAAAATTTTTCGTGTGCACTATTAATTTTTTTTTTATGATTAACAAGCAATTAATTGATCTTCTGTCAACTTATGATCTATATATAATATTACTTCCAAAATTAGGAATGGAGAAATTCGATATGCCTCATTTACCAGCATCAGACGCTTTGTCACATATAAGAGTAATTGACCTAACCAGGGTTAGGTCTGGACCAACGGCAGTTAGACAGTTAGCAGACTGGGGTGCAGACGTAATAAAAGTAGAAGCACCTGAGAGTGTAGAACCAGACGGTGCTCTTGGTGCCTCCAGACACACCTCTGACTTCCAAAATTTGCATCGTAACAAAAGGAGCATTACTCTAAATTTAAAAAAACCAGAAGCTATTGAAATTTTGATGAAGCTAGTTGAAACTTCTGATGTTGTTGTTGAAAATTTTCGTCCAGATGTAAAGGATCGACTAGGAATAGATTACGAAACCCTCAAAAAAAGAAATCCTAAAATTATTTTAGCCAGTATATCAGGTTTTGGTCAAAATGGTCCATATGCTAAAAGACCTGGTTTTGATCAAATAGCCCAAGGCATGGGAGGTTTGATGAGTATTACTGGTGCTCCTGGTGAGGGGCCTATGAGAGTAGGCATACCAGTAGCTGATCTTACAGCTGGTCTCTTTTGTGCTATGGGAATTCAGACAGCACTTCTTG
Source organism: uncultured Alphaproteobacteria bacterium (assembly GCA_937142855.1). Lineage (GTDB taxonomy): Bacteria > Pseudomonadota > Alphaproteobacteria > Puniceispirillales > Marisalimonadaceae > Marisalimonas. The sequence goes on from CAKZQZ010000003.1 coordinate 39,964, forward strand.
AAAGGCAAAAGTCAGGTATTGGACAATGGGTCAATACTTCATTGCTTCAAGCACAGATTTTTATGCTTGATTTTCAAGCAGCAAGGTGGTTGAGCGAAAAACAAATTGCTGGACAAGCTGGAAACAACCACCCAACAAGCGTTCCTACTGGTGTTTTCAAAACTTCCGATGGTTCTATAAATTTGGCTGTGGCTGGAGAAACAATTTGGAAAAGATTTGTGGAAGCCATAGAAAAAAAAGAGTGGATTCAGATGGAAGAATTTATAGACGCTAAGAATAGATTAAAAAACCGTGACTATTTGAATGAACTTATTGAAGAAGTAACTATTACTAAAACTTCCAGTGAATGGGTAGAAATGCTTGAAAAGGTTGGGGTGCCTTGTGGCCCTATTAATTCAATTGACAAAGTTTTTGATGATCCACAAGTAAAGCATCTTGGAATTGCTCAGGAAATAGAGACTATTCCATTTGGAGATACAAAATTAGTTGGTCAACCTTTTAATTTGTCACGTTCTCCAAGTTCAATGAAATGTAGGCCTCCTGAAAAGGGTGAGCATAATCACGATGTATTGGGTGACCTTGGATTTAGTGTGGAAGAGTTAAACACTTTAAAATCAAAAAGCATAATTTAAACATAAGGATTAGTTATGACTACAGAAAAAATGTTATCTCGAGTAAAAGATGGAGTTGGATATATTACTTTTAATAATCCAGAAAAGCATAATGCAGTTTCAATAGAAATGTGGGACGCTCTTGAACAAATTCTCGATGGATTTAGATCAAGTCAAGAAATAAGAGTTATTGTGCTCAGTGGAGCAGGTGGTAAAGCATTTGTTTCTGGCGCTGATATTTCAAAATTTGATAAAGAAAGAAGCTCGAAAGAAGCTGTGTTGAGCTATAACAAAAGAACTCAAAAAGTTTATGAAAATCTAGAAACATTTCCAAAACCAACTATTGCCATGATTGATGGTTATTGTATCGGGGGTGGGCTTAATTTGGCTGTTTGTTGTGATATTAGGATATGTTCTGAAAAATCTAAATTTGCAATGCCAGCCGCAAAACTCTCGCTTGGATATCCTTTTTCTTCTATTAAAAGGCTCTTTGATGTCATGGGGCCAGGAATGGCAAAGCATTTTATGTTCACAGCTGAAAAAATTTCTGCAAGTGAAGCTCTTGCATGTGGTTTAGTTCAAAAGCTTGTAAGTGAAGACAGTATAGATAGTTATGTTAAAGATTATGCCTTAAACATTGCTAATAACGCACCATTAACTATCAAGGCAATGAAACAAATAGGGATTGAGATTTCAAAAAACTCTGATGAAAGAGACCTTTTGTTATGTGAAAAGTTAGCATCTGCATGTTTTGATAGTGAAGATTATAAAGAAGGAAGAAAAGCTTTTATGGAAAAAAGAAAACCTAATTTCCAAGGATTATAGTACTAGAGTGGTGTATAATATTTGATAGCGTTATCGTGAAATAGGCAATTAATTTCATGTGTATTCATTCCAGAAGTTATTGCTTTAAATCCATCATAAATTTCGTCAAAGCTTGCTAGGATGCTATCAACAGGAAAATTGGAAGCAAACATACACCTTTCATATCCAAAAATATCAATAATATCTAAAATGATTTTCTTATTTAATTCGATAGTCCATTTTTTGTTAGGCACACAGATTCCAGATATCTTGACAGCTACATTTGGTTGCTCAGCAAATTCTTCCATGTTTGTTTTCCAATTATCTAAGCCCTTATCAGACCTGTCTGATGGAAGTCCCGCATGATTTAAAATAATAATTGTATCTGGAAAATCCTTGGCTAAAGAGCTGGCATCATTTAGATGCCACCAAGGGGTTTGAAGGTCAAAATGAAGTTTATATTTTTTTAGGAGGGAATAGCCTTTTCTAAAAAGGGGATCTTTAAGAGTTCCTTTAGGGTTAAAATCTCTAGTTTCAGGGCTTGCTGAAGATTTGGGCTTATGTCTAATACTTCTAATTAATGGGAATTGTTTATGTCCACTTAAGACTTTTTCAATATCTTCTTTATCAAACCATGCCTGACCAACTAATGCGTTTGGCCAACCTGTATCATCAAATAATTCTTGAAGCCATTTTGTTTCCCCAATAGGATCTCGGGGGTCCCATTCAGTTTCCATATGTATAGTTTTAACTATATTGTGTCTTTTGCTAACTCTTTTGTAATCTTCTATTAAGAAGTTTTTGCATATTGACTTATAATTACCATACCTAAATGGAATTTGATTATTAGAATCTAGCCAAGGGTTTTTATTTAAGGATAAATCCCAAAAATGATGATGTGCATCAATAATTGGTAAATTTTTATTTGCTATATTCATTTAGAGACTTCTGTTTTTGTCAAACAGTTTAACTATGGATGTTCCATCTAAGTTTTGTTTTGATTTATTATTAAGAATAGAGAACAATTGTTTAGTAAGACTCGATAGTGGTGTTGGAATGTTTTTCTTATCTGCTAGATCACATACCATCTTCAAGTCTTTTTGAATTTGTGTGGCATACCCTTGCGGATCAAAATCCTTGTTAATCATTCTTGGAAACAAATGAGTTAATAAATTTGATCCTGCATGACCGTCACTTAATGCATCTGGAATTTTACTTGCATCAATTCCATACCCTTCAGCAAAAGAGAGTGCTTCTGCTAAGATTGCGTAATTATTAAGAACTAATATTTGATTTATCATTTTAACAATTTGACCTGATCCTACAGGACCAAAATGTGTAAAGTTTGATGAAAGTTTATCCAACACAGGAGTTATTAATTTAATATTTTTGCTATCTCCACCAATCATTATAGCTAGAGACCCATCTAAGGCTTTTGAAGGCCCTCCAGATACAGGAGCATCCACCCAAGAGACCTTTTTTTTCAACTTCACCTTATCCGCAAAAAGAATTGTTTTATCTGCAGAGGTTGTCGATAAGTCAACAATTATTGAGTTTTTAGAAGCATTTTGTATTACACCGTTCTCTCCAAAAACGACTTCCTCCACGTTTTCTGTCTTATCTACACATATAAAGATTAAATTGCATTCATTTGCAACAGCAGAAGGATTTTGAGAACAGGATACGTTTTTTATGTTTTTTACAAGTTTTAATTTATTTTCATCTTTATCATATGCATTAATATTGTATTCGGCTTGAGATAGCCTTTTTACAAAAGAATACCCCATTAGTCCTACACCAATAAAACCAATTTTTTTGAAAAGATTACTCATCAATTCCTCATAAGATATTTAAAAGATTTATGTATTAATTATAATAATAATTTATTAATATATACAATTAAATTAATAAGAAAACTTTCCTAAATTCTCGTTTTTTTTGTCTACAATTTTTCCAAGTAATAGAGTTATGGTATCTATGGTTAATAATGTTAAAAAAGGTATTTTTATAATTATTTTAGCAACATTATTTTTTGCAATTATGGATGGCGTTTCGAGATATTTAGCAGAAACATATAATGTTTTTGTAATAAATATGATAAGAAGTTGGGTTTTGGCCTTGCTCGTAACATTAATAAGTTTAAGAAAGAAAGACGGAATAAAAAAAGTCTTTTATTCCAAACAACCATTCACACAATTGATAAGAGGCCTATTGCTAACATCGGCAATATTAATAGGAGTATATTCTTTTACTAAACTTGGACTTGTTCAAACACATTCAATTATGTCTGTATTTCCTCTAATTGTTGTTGCTTTTTCTGGGCCTATTTTAAATGAAAAAATTGGAATACAAAGGTGGTTGGCAGTAGGGTTTGGGTTTATTGGTATAATTATAATTTTAGATCCATCTAAATTTATTTTTAGCATTGATGCTTTTTTGCCGGTACTTGGTGCGTTTGTGTTAGGGTTTTATACTATCTTAACCAGAAAAGTATCCCAAACAGATAGATCAGAGACCAGTTTTTTTTGGGTTGCTATTGTTGGATTCTTTATCATGTCTATTCTTGGACCCTTTCATTGGGAACCTATTTTTTTCAAAGATTGGGGTTGGATGGCTTTGCTTTGTGTTTTAAGTACAGCTGGACACTTTTTGCTGATAATGGCCTATGAAAATGCTGAGGCTAGTGTATTGCAGCCATTTACATACTTTCAACTATTTTTTGCTTCATTAATAGGGATAAGTTTTTTTAATGATAAAATTACCTTATCAATTTTTCTTGGTGGAAGTATAGTTGTAATCAGTGGTATATTTGCTGCATGGAGAAATCATATAAATAGTAAGAAAATATTAAATCGTTGAAGCTTATGAATAATCTAGAATTTGAGAGAATATTATGAATAAAACAATATTAATTACTGGAGCTAATCGTGGTATTGGATTAGCTTTAACAAAACTTTCATTAGAACAAAATTTTAATGTTGAGGCCTGTTGCCGAAATATAGAAAAGTCAATAGAGCTAAATAATTTATCTCAAAAATATAATAATTTAAATATTTCAGAGATGGACGTGACCAAATCAGAAAGTATTAATGAAGTATCTAATCATTTAAAAAAAAGTATAGATATATTAGTTTGTAACGCTGGACTAAATAATGGTAAGGGAAATCTTTTTAGTGAGGACCACAATGAAAAAACTATTAATGATGTAATGAATGCTAACGTAGCAGGGCCTTTTCTAACCATCCAAAAATTATATAAAAATCTGAATAAGAAAGATGGTGCCAAAATAGCTATCATATCATCACTTATGGGCAGTCAAACTCATTCATCACCAAACGCACCAATTTACAGAGCATCAAAGGCAGCAGCTAACAATTTGATGCGAAGTATTTCAAGCCAATTGATAAGTGAAAATATTGTTGTATGCTCTTACCATCCTGGTTGGGTAAGGACAGACATGGGTGGGGCTAATGCTGACATATCACCAGAAGAAAGTGCCAGCGGTTTGTTAAAACATTTTTTAGGTTTGAAAATGATAAATACAGGAAAGTTTTATAATTATGACGGTAGTAGCTTACCTTTATGATTATTGAACAATTATTTTAATTGATACTCAAAGAATGAAGTTAATGTTGTCACTACAATTTAAAAAAATCAACTCCAAATATGAACTTAAGAAATCTTTTAAAATTAGGAAAACAGTTTTTTGTAATGAGCAAAAAATTTCAGAAAAAATTGAGTTTGATAACCTTGACCACTTATGTGATCATTATCTAATATACGATGATAAAAAAGCGATAGCGACGGGAAGAGTTCGTCTGAAAAACAAAAATAGTTATAAAATAGAAAGAGTGGCTGTTTTAAAAGAATTTAGAAAATTAAAAATTGGATCGTTACTAATCAATGAAATAGTTAATATTTATAAAAATAATGGAGATATTGATATAATTTTACATAGCCAGGTTGCGGTGGAAAATTTTTATAAAAATCTTAATTTTTTTTCATATGGAAATGTTTTTTTTGAAGACGGTATCTCCCACATTGCTATGAAATATGAGAAATAAATTTTAAATTTGTGCTTTCAAACAAAAAAAGTTTTTTCTTCAAAAATTAATTTTTATAATTTTTTGAAAAGTTTGCTAACAACCGAATATTACTTAAAAATTTAAATACAAAACTTAAAAAATATAGAAATGAGTTAAAATATGACTATGCGTATTAACGATATTATTCCAGATATTGAAGTGGAGACTGATCAGGGAAAATTTAGTCTTCATGAGTTTGTAGGAGAATCTTGGACAATATTATTTTCTCATCCTAAAGATTTTACGCCAGTTTGTACCACAGAGTTTAGTGCAGTAGCTCAATTAGAAAGCGAATGGGAAAAAAGAGCAACTAAGGTTATTGGCGTTTCTGTAGATGGTGTTGAGGATCATAAAAAATGGAAGGAAGATATTAAGTCATACGGAAACTATAATCCAAATTTTCCAATCATAGCTGATGCCAACCTTGCTATCTCTAAGGCTTTTGATATGTTACCAGCAGAAGCTTATCTTCCTGACGGAAGAACTCCTAATGACACTGCTACAGTAAGGTCAGTTTTTATAATTGGTCCAGATAAAAAATTAAAACTTTCGATGACATATCCTATGACAGTTGGAAGAAATTTTGCTGAAGTGATAAGGGCTTTAGATGCTTTGCAACTATCAACTAATAAAGGTGTAGCAACTCCAGCTGATTGGCAAATTGGACAAGACGTAATTATTCCAGCCGCAGTAAATGATAATGATGCTAAAGAAAAATTTGGAACTTTTGAAAAGGTATTACCTTATTTAAGAAAAGTTAAATTAGAATAATTATAATTAATTCAAAACTAAGAATTTGGTTTATTTCTTAACCTTTTAAGTTATGGTGCCGGCTGGGGGACTCGAACTCCCGACCTGATGATTACAAATCAACTGCTCTACCAACTGAGCTAAGCCGGCACTGATCAAATCAATAATAGAAAATTATTTTAGAGACAAGAACTTATTTAATTATTTATAATATTTTTTTGTAGTTGAAACATTGTTATTGATGCGGCGTTTGCCACATTTAAAGAATTGCTGTCTTCGTTCATTGGTATTTCTAACAATTGATCTGCTTTTTCCTTTGTCAATCTTCTAAGCCCCTTCCCCTCAGAACCTACAATTATTGCAACATTGCCTTTTTCATTTTCAAGATCTAAAATATTTTTATTCCCTCCAAATGCTAGCCCATAAACAATAAAATTCGCTGTTTGAAGTTTTTTAATTTCTCTTGCCATATTAGATAATTGAATAATTTTAATCTTCTCAATTGCTCCTGAGGATGCCTTTGCCATACTTCCTGTTTCATCAGGGCTATTACTTTGGGATAAAGCTACCCCATCCATTTTAAAAGCGTAGGCTGATCTAATTATTGCTCCGACATTTTGAGGGTCTGTTACCTGGTCCATGATAATAATTCTTTTTGGTAATTCAGGGTTTTTTTTATTAGTGAATAGAAATTCATCTAATGAAACTCTTTCTAGAGGTTCAGTCACTAAAATGGAGTTTTGATGTGGTTGGTAATTATTGATTAAATCAAGATCTTCTTTAGTCTTAATTTTTACATCAAGGTTAAGGTTTAAATTCTGGAGTTGTTCTTGCCAAAATAAAGCACTTTCTTGTGTTAGAAGAAGGTAGTGTAGTTTCCTGTCTCTATTCTTTATAGCAGACAGGATGGAATGTTTACCTGACAAAACTATTTGGTTAGGTTTTAAATTCAATTTTTTTGAAAGATTATTTTCAATTCTTTTGAATTTTCTTTTTTTCACTATTTGGAAAGTTTTTTTATTTTTAGTCATTCAATATAACTTTATAATTAAATTTTAAATAAATTTTTATTGACATTTAAATAAAGCTTTTCTAATTGGCAATGCTTGTGTATATAAACTTACCACTAAACTAGAACTATGTAAGGTGCATTATTAGAATTTACTATAAAAATATTTATTAGGTGGGGTGGCCGAGTGGTTAAAGGCAGCAGACTGTAAATCTGCCCGCGTAGCGTACGTAGGTTCGAATCCTACCCCCACCACCATTGCCGCAAAGACGAAAGCGTATTTGCGCTGGGTAACGTTGGCAAGCCGCCATCGTTTCGGGTTGAAATCAAACGGGCCGCAAAAACGTTGTGCGACGTTGGCCCTTTAAATCGAGAAAAAGGGCGAAAGCAAGATGTCCAAGGAAAAGTTTGACCGTTCCAAGCCGCATTGCAACATTGGCACAATTGGCCATGTTGATCATGGCAAGACTTCACTGACCGCAGCGATCACCAAGATTTTGGCTGAGTCTGGTGGCGCTGAGTTTTCAGCATATGACCAGATTGACAAGGCGCCTGAAGAGCGCGCCCGCGGTATCACGATTTCAACAGCGCATGTTGAATATGAGACAGCGAACCGTCACTATGCGCATGTGGATTGTCCGGGTCACGCCGATTATGTGAAGAACATGATCACTGGTGCGGCACAGATGGATGGTGCTATTTTGGTTGTATCAGCGGCTGATGGCCCGATGCCACAGACCCGCGAGCATATCTTGTTGGCGCGTCAGGTTGGTGTTCCGGCATTGTGCGTATTCATGAACAAGGTTGATCAGGTTGACGATGAAGAGTTGCTTGAGCTTGTTGAGATGGAAATTCGCGAGCTGTTGTCATCATATGATTTCCCTGGCGATGATATTCCGATCGTTCGTGGTTCAGCCTTGGCCGCATTGGAAGATAGCAATGAGACCATTGGTCGTGAGGCGATCAAGTCATTGATGGAAGCTGTTGATGCTTATATTCCGCAGCCAGAGCGTCCGAAGGATCAGCCATTCTTGATGCCGATTGAGGATGTGTTCTCAATTTCAGGTCGCGGTACGGTTGTAACTGGTCGTATCGAGCGCGGCATTGTGAATGTTGGTGAAGAGATCGAGATTGTTGGTCTGAAAGACACCGTCAAGACAACCTGTACCGGTGTTGAGATGTTCCGCAAGCTTTTGGATCAGGGCGAAGCTGGCGATAATGTTGGTGTTCTTCTTCGTGGTACGAAGCGTGAAGATGTTGAGCGTGGTCAGGTATTATGTAAGCCGGGTTCAATTGCGCCGCACACCGAATTCAAATGTGAGGCCTATGTTCTGACCAAGGATGAGGGCGGTCGTCATACACCGTTTTTCTCGAATTATCGTCCACAATTCTATTTCCGCACAACTGATGTGACCGGATCTGTGGAATTGCCGGAAGGTACCGAGATGGTTATGCCTGGTGATAACATTGCCATGACCGTGACATTGATCGCGCCAATCGCGATGGATGAAGGTCTTCGCTTTGCGATCCGCGAAGGTGGCCGCACCGTTGGTGCCGGCGTCGTCGCAACGGTTATTAAATAAT
>CAKZQZ010000004.1 GCA_937142855.1 uncultured Alphaproteobacteria bacterium
GGAAATTAATTTCTGTATTTTTTAATATTTTCTAGGACATATTAAAATGTAACAAATACTAATCTCCCCAGGTTCTTTGGTTAGTCTGCCCATTGATTGTAGTCTCTGGAACACGAGCCAGGGTTTAAGGATGGATGACTAATTTAATTTAAAACTATCCTTATTTGGAAAGTTATCTGTTTGTTCTGTATCAGATTTGTCTATGTATCTGATGTAAACTGCACAACTTTGACTGCCTTTGCCAAAATCTTTTGTTACTACAAATGTTAAGCTTGAACATTGGATTGTTGTTTTTGATGGAAAAGTATGATGAGATAACATCATCACTCAATAATATAAATTCATTTTTTAGCTTTAGATAAAGGAGAGAAGAATGACACTTGTTATAGGCACTCATGAAGTCGAAGATGTAGCTAAGTGGGTTTCATCACCTGTTAGGCAGTCCGTATTCGGTTCAAAAGGTATCAAAGTTACAACACTCACCGACCCTCAAGGGTCGAATGTCACAGGGCTACTCTTTGACGTACCAGATATGGATGAATTTCAATCGATGATGCAGTCAGATGAAATGAAAAAGGCAGCAGAAGAAGACGGAGTTAAGTTCGATACACTTCAGGTTCTAGTAGAGACCTAGGAGCTTTTAATTTTTTGATAGCTAATGAAGTTAACTTATTTTTAGTTCTCAATTTCTGTCCCACTATTTGTCCCACAATTTTACCGCAGGTTGAATCGGACAGCAAGGAACAATTTAGAAGCAAAATAGTTGTAAGTTATTGTAATTAATAGACAATTTATTACAATTTTTTACTTATTAACTATATAAGTATTTAGGGATATGGCGGATGGGGTGGGATTCGAACCCACGGAAGGCTTTCACCTTCGCCGGTTTTCAAGACCGGTACTTTCAACCGCTCAGTCACCCATCCAATAACTAAATTTTATTAAACTAGCTATAGATTGTTAGCAAGTAATATTTTTTATAAATTTTGGAATAAAATTAATCTTCTATCTTAAAATTATTTTTTCTTGCAATTAAAATAGAACAAATAAAGAATAATTAAAAAAAAGAGGTTTTTTTTAAATATGTCCAGCATTCTAAAGTCTATTATATTTTTGTACATACTTACGTTCTCATTTAAAGCCTTTTCTCAAAATGATTTTAAACAATTTTTATCAAATATCTCAAAAGAAGCTGAGCAAAAAGGTATTGCAACAGAATTAATCAAAGACTTTCAAAATAAAACAGTTTTTATTCCACGTGTTATCGAGTTAGACAGATCTCAACCAGAATTTAAATTAACACTAGATCAATATCTCAAACGTGTAGTAACGACCACAAGAATAAAAAAAGCAAAAATAAAACTTAAAGAAAACAGAGATATACTTAAAAAAATTAGTAGATTTTATGGTGTGCAATCTCGTTTCATAGTTGCTTTGTGGGGAATTGAAACTGATTTCGGAAGGTTAACTGGCGGTTTCTCAGTGATTTCTGCATTATCAACATTAGCTTATGAAGGAAGGCGCCATCAATATTTCAAAAAAGAATTATTAAACGCACTAACTATCATCAATGATGGACATATTTCACTTAGCAAAATGACTGGTTCATGGGCGGGTGCGATGGGACAATGTCAATTTATGCCTTCAAGTTTTTTAAATTATGCAAGTGATTGGAATAAAGATGGAAATAAAGATATTTGGAATTATAAGCCCGACGTATTTGCATCTGCTGCTAATTATTTAAAGAGTGTAGGTTGGTCTGATAAATTAACGTGGGGTCGGAAAGTTTATTTAGGCAATTATAATAACAAAGTTAAAAAAGGAAAATATTTATTACTTAAAAAATGGTCTTCTTATGGAATACTTAATGAAAGTAAAAAAAGTTTGCCAAAGGTTAATGTAAAAGCACGTCTTGTTATTCCAGACAATTATGGCAAATATGGATATTTAGTATACAAAAACTTTGATGCTCTTTTGAATTGGAATAGGTCAAATTATTTTGCAATAGCAGTTGGCAAACTATCTGATACGTTATATTAATTTAAATATGTACTTCAAATTTATAAATCTTTTAAAGTTTCTTTATAATGTTTAAAAAACTTTTAATCCTTCTTTTAATTTATTTAACTCAAGCTTGTACATCTGGAGTTGAGGTTGCTGCAAACTTAGGAAAAAAATATTTAATTCCAAAAGAAAAAGAAAAAATTGTTGCTAAACCAATTTATAAGGTTGGTAATAAATATAATATAAAAGGTAAATTTTATTTTCCCAAAAAAGACTTATCATACAATAAAACTGGTATTGCATCTTGGTACGGCCCAAAATTTCATGGAAAACTTACCGCAAACGGAGAAATTTATAATCAATATGCATTAACAGCTGCACATAAAACATTACCTCTTCCAAGTGCTGTAAGAGTTACGAATTTAGAAAATAGCAAATCTATTATTTTACGTATAAATGATAGGGGTCCTTTTGTTAATGATAGAATAATAGATTTGTCATCAAAGGCAGCAGACATTCTTGATTTAAAGAGAAATGGAACTGGATTGGTTCGGGTTACAGTTCTAAAAGATATAAGTTTAACACTTGAGAAGTTAGCTAAGAATGGTAAATTTCCTGAAATTGCAGATCTACCAAAATCTGAATCACCGATTATAAAAAAACCATCAACTACTAAAGTAAAAATTCAAGGTTCTAAAAGTTACAAAACAAAAAAAAGAATTAATTACGACCTTACCAACGAAAAAAAAGAATATAATATCTATATAAAGCTCGCCTCTTTTAATTCTCAAAAAAATGCTGAATTAATGAGAGATAAAGTTTCATATCTAGAAAAAGTTAAAATTTATAAAATTTTGAACTCAGGGAAAACTTTTTATCAAGTAAAAGCAGGACCATTTTTGAGTGTGGAGAAAGTTGATTCATTACACTCAATGCTTCTAGAAAAAGGTATGCAAGGCGCAAAGATTACTATTGAATAATAAAAATTAGGGTTTGTATGTTTATGAGATTTAAAAAAACTTTTTATATAACAAATATTTTATTTTTTTTAGTTTTTGGATTGTCAAACACTAGTATTGGTCAAATCCTCGAGATTACATCACCAGCAAAACAAGTTGTAATATATGATCATGAGACCGATCAAATATTGTTTGAAAAAAACTCCAATAGTATTATGAAACCTGCCTCAATGGCAAAAGTTATGACTTCTTATATAGTATTTGATAAAATCAAGGATAATTCACTTAATATGTCAGACACTTTTTTGGTTTCTGAAAGAGCTTGGAAAATGGGAGGGTCCAGATCTTTTTTAGAACTAAATAGTAATGTATCTATTAAAGATTTGTTACTAGGTCTTATAGTTCAATCAGGCAATGATGCTGCAGTTGTATTAGCTGAAGGGATCTCAGGTGATGAAGAGGCTTTTGCAAGAGAAATGAACAGATATGCAAAGCTTATAGGGATGCAAAATACATATTTCACTAACTCTACAGGTTGGCCACATCCTGATCTTCAAACAACGGCACAAGATCTAGTTATCCTTTCCAAAAAATTAATAAAAGACTTTCCTGATTTATATAAACTTTTTGAAGAAAAAGTTTTTACATACAATAATATCAAACAATCCAATAGAAATCCCTTGCTTTACACAATGAGCGGTGCAGATGGCTTGAAAACAGGACACACTATGGAATCTGGTTATGGTTTGATTGGTTCTGTGAAAAGGAATAATAGAAGAGTTACTATTGTAATAAATGGATTAAATAGTAAAAAAAAGAGGACATTTGAAAGTAAAAGATTGTTTAATATAGTTTTCAGAGAAACTAAACTTTTGTCTTTATTTAATAATCAGAAAAGTGTTGTTAATGCTGATGTTTGGTTAGGTAAAGATTCAAAAGTTAATTTAATAGCAGAAAAACCCTTTAATAAAATAATAACCCCTTTTGAATATAATAAAACAAAAGTTCATGTTGAATGGATGAATCCATTGCCTGCGCCAATTTTAAAAGGTCAAAAATTAGGATCAATTTATATTTCAATACCTGGAAAAAAGACGATAACGGAAAATTTGGTTGCTACAAAAGATGTTGCTAAAATGTCACCTTTTTTAAGAATTAAATCTATAATGAAGTTCTTGCTTTATGGAGAAATTGTTGAAAATTAATTTGAGCTCTCAAAAGGGACTTTTTATTACTTTTGAGGGAGGAGAAGGTGTAGGCAAAACCACACAAATAAATTTACTTAAAAATTTTTTTGAAGAACAAAATCTAGAAGTAATAACCACAAGAGAACCAGGTGGAACTGAAGAGGGTGAAAATATTAGAAAATTTTTAGTTTCTGGTAAGGCTAACTCCTGGGATTCTTACTCCGAAGCTTTAATTTTTAACGCAATAAGAAGAGAGCATATTAACAAGGTAATTAAACCAGCAATTGAAAATGGTAAGATTGTTTTATGTGATAGATTTATAGACTCAACTATTGTTTATCAAGGAGTAGCTGGAAATGTAAATCAGTCAAATTTATTACAATTACACAAAGAATATTGCTATAATTTATATCCTGCAGTTACCTTTTTTTTAAACCTTAACCCATTGATTGGACTTGAAAGAGCTAATCAAAGATTAAATCAAAATGACAATAGATTTGAAAGTTTAGGTATTAACTATCACAAAATGGTTTACGATGGTTTTGTAAACCTTCAAAAAAAATATCCTAAAAGAATTATAAATGTAGAAGCTGGGTTAAATAAAAGTTTAATTTCAAAAAAAATTAACTCATTCATATATAAATTAGCTAAAATAAATGAATAATTTTACAATTAACGATTTCTATTTAAGTAGAGATTTGCAAGAGAACATTTTAACTAATATAAATTCCAGAAGAACAAATGCTATTATTTTGGCAGGACAAAAGGGTTTAGGTAAAAATAATTTTATACTAAAACTATCTAAATACTTACTATGCAAATTTGAATCTGAAGATGTTGAAATTAATAAAAGCTTTAACTTTGACAATCTTATCAAAAACAAATCATTCCACCTTTTTGATAATAATAGTCATCCAGACTTTTATTATTTAACAAAAAATGAAGAGAAAGATAACAAAAATATACCAATAGAAAAAGTTAGAGAATTAAAATCTTTTTTTTATAAGACTTTTTCAGTATCAAAAATTAAGGTAGCCATTATTAACCCTATAGAAGATTTAAGTGTTAATTCCTGTAATTTAATACTTAAAACTTTAGAAGAATTACCAAAAAACTCTTATGTCTTTATTATATCAAATGACCCTGTTAAAATACCTGAAACTATTAAATCTAGATGCGCTTTTTTCTACGTAAATAGATTGAAAGACGAACATTTAATTAGTTTTATCTTAGAGCAATATCCAGACATATCAGAACAAGAAAAGTTTTTTTTAATGAATGTTTCTCATGGGTCACCTGAGGTAATAAAAGAAATAAAAAATAAAAAAATTTACAAGTTTTATGAAAATTTATTGGAAGATCTAATTTCATCTAAATCTTTTTTAAATTTAAATGAAAATAATATCCTTTTAATAAATTCGAAAGACCAGGAATTTTTACAAAATTTACTTAATATAATTATTAATGATTTAATAAAAAAATCCTTATTTTATTTAACAGAAAAAAAATATCTTAAATTTACTTTAGAAAAAGAAAAACAATTTATACATCAAATAATCCAAAATAATCATTATAATAATCTTATGAATCTATATTCTGAAGTTAATAAAAATATGAGTGCTGCTAATTTATTAAATTTAAACAAACCTGATATTTTAATTGATTCATTCAAAGATTTATGTGGTATATAGTTCGAAAAGGTTTAATTGAATGTCTTCTCCATTTTATATAACAACACCAATTTACTACGTAAATGACGTACCACACATTGGTCACGCTTATACAACCTTAGCTTGTGACGTAATGGCAAGATTTAAAAGATTAGACGACTTTGAAGTTTTCTTTCTAACAGGAACTGATGAGCATGGACAAAAAGTAGAAACTGCAGCTAATAATAAGGGTTTAAAACCCCAAGATTTTGTTGACGACGTGTCTGTAAACTTCAGAAGTCTTCTAAAATGTATGAACTTTTCTAATGATGATTTCATTAGAACAACTGAAAAAAGACACTTTAATTCATGTCAAAGAATTTGGAATAAATTAGTAGAAAATGGAAATATCTATCTTGGAAAATATTCAGGTTGGTATGCTGTAAGAGATGAAGCCTTTTTTCTTGAATCAGAAATTGTAGATGGCAAAGCCCCATCAGGCGCTCCTGTGGAATGGGTTGAAGAACCATCTTATTTTTTTAATTTATCAAAATGGCAAGATAAATTACTTAAGTATTATGATGAGAATAAGGATTTTATTTCTCCTAATACTAGAAGAAATGAAGTCATTAGTTTTGTAAAAGGTGGTCTGAAGGATCTCTCTGTTAGCAGGACAAGCTTTTCGTGGGGAATAAAAGTACCTAATGATGAACAGCACATTATGTATGTATGGCTTGATGCCTTAACTAATTATTTGTCAGCTTGTGATTATGCAAACAATGAAAATAACATGAAAAATTCTAAATTCTGGCCTGCTGATATTCATATGGTTGGTAAAGATATCATAAGATTTCATGCTGTTTATTGGCCAGCTTTTTTAATGGCTGCTGATTTACCATTGCCCAAAAAAGTGTTTGCTCATGGTTGGTGGACAAATGAAGGTAATAAAATTTCAAAATCTCTTGGAAACGTGATTAATCCTTTTGATTTAGTTGAAGAATATGGTGTTGATCAAATTAGATATTTCCTTATGAGAGAAGTTCCTTTTGGGAATGATGGTGATTTTTCTAAAACTCAATTGAATAACAGAATAAATAGTGATTTAGCAAATAGCTATGGAAATCTTTTCCAAAGGGTTATTTCAATGATTTGTAAAAATTGTAATAAGACCATTCCTCAAAAACCAGAGTTTTTAAATAAAGAAGATTTGGTTTTAGTCAATTCTTTAAAAGATAAAATTGATGATTATAGAAATTTAATAGACAACCAAAAATTTGATCAATTTTTAAAAAATATTTGGTTAGTTATATCTAGTGCTAATAAGTATACCGACGAACAAGCACCTTGGTCATTGAAAAAAACTGATTTTAAAAGAATGGAAGTTGTATTGTTTACTTTAATAGAAACCTTAAGGCAGATATCTATTTTACTACAACCTTTTTTACCAAACACAACAAAGTCAGTTTTGGACCAAATAAAAATTCCTTTGAATGAAAGAAATTTTAAACATCTTGAAAATATATATAAAGGAGAAGAAAAAATAGAACTGCCAGAACCATTGTTTCCAAGAGTTCAATAGCAATAATGAGTTTCCTAATAGACACACACGCACATTTGGACTTCCCAGAGCTTTACGATAGACTTGATGAGGTTTTAGAAAACTCTTACAAAAATAATGTTAATAAAATTATAACAATATCAACTAATCTTAATAAGATTGAAAAAATTAAAAATATCTCTTTTAAAAATAAAGATGTTTTTTTTACCGTTGGAACTCATCCAAATGAAGTTTTAAAAGATAATAATAACTCTAACTATAATTTATTTACAGAGCTTTCGCACAATAACAAGTGTGTTGGAATAGGGGAGTGTGGT
This sequence comes from uncultured Alphaproteobacteria bacterium, assembly GCA_937142855.1. Classification (GTDB taxonomy): domain Bacteria; phylum Pseudomonadota; class Alphaproteobacteria; order Puniceispirillales; family Marisalimonadaceae; genus Marisalimonas. The sequence goes on from CAKZQZ010000004.1 coordinate 7,675, forward strand.
CTAGATTATCATTATGGAAAAGATAGCAAAGTTAATCAAAAAAACTCTTTTATAACTCAAATTAATGTAGCACGTGACAGAAACCTTCCATTAATAATACACTCTCGTGACGCTGACGAAGATATGATAAACATCCTAGAAAGTGAATATAAAAAGGGAAGTTTTAAAGCTATACTACATTGTTTTAGTTCTGGAAAAGAATTAGCTTTATGTGGTTTAGATTTAGGTTTCTACATTTCATTTTCAGGAATAGTTACGTTTAAATCAGCAAAATCTATACAAGAAATAGCTACCATTGTGCCATTTGATAAAATATTAGTTGAAACTGATGCTCCATATTTAGCTCCAACACCATTAAGAGGATCAGTTAATGAGCCCAAAAACTGCTATTATACAGCTAAATTCCTATCAGAACTTCGTGAATGTGATTTTGAAGAATTTACAAATCAACTATACGCTAATTCCATGAAAATTTTTGATAAGATGAATTAATGAGTGATAACTTAAAAATAACAGTTCTTGGAACAGGGACATCAGTGGGCATACCTGCCTTAGGAAAATTGGGATGGGGTAAATGTGATCCCTTAAACCCCAAAAATAAAAGGCAAAGATGCGCATTATTGGTACAAAATGAAGATACAAATATATTAATTGACGCTGGCCCTGATATAAAGAACCAATTAATTGAACATAATATCCAAAAATTAGATGCTGTATTCATAACTCACCAACATTCTGATCATATTTCTGGTTTAGACGAACTCAGGCCTTTTTATTTTTACAATAAAGAAAAAATCAAAATATATACAAATAAAGAAACATCTTATTTTTTATTAGAACGCTTCAATTATTTATTTAACAAATCATCTTCTAGCCAATCATATTTTAAACCACCACTTGAGATGCATATAATTGATTATTTTGAAGAATTAATTATTAACAATGTCTCCATTAATACAATTAAACAAAATCATGGCGTAATAGACACGCTTGGATTTATTTTTAATAATCAATTGGCTTATTGTACTGATGTGGTTGATTTTCCTAAAAAGAGTTTTGATAAATTAAATAATTTAAAAGTATTAATTATTACTGGCTTAAGAGAAACACCGCATATGGCTCACGCACACTTTGATTTATCTTTTGAATGGATATCAAATCTCAAACCTGAGATTGCTTACCTTACACATTTAAGTCCTGAGTCAGATCATGATGCTGTTACTAATTTATGTCCACCAGGTGTTTTACCAGCATATGATGGTTTAGTTATTAATATTTAATACATAATATATATTATGCGACAAACATATAAATAATATATAATTAACAATATGATACCCTACCCAAGGATCACATATAAAAAGATAATAACTATAGTTGTTTTTTATATTTATTAAAATGAAATGAAAATTCTTTAAATAATTGAGGATTAGTTTTTATTTCATTAACCATATGATCATTTGACCAGTATACAGATGAGGCCATTCTACTAACAATAAACCTTCCTATTGGTGAATATATAGTCTTATGTACATCAATTATGTTATCCATATTTAAAATAATCCTTTTAGATGTTTAATTTATATATATTATATAAGAAAATATTAAAATTTTATTACAATTCACTGATATAATGTATTAAATCATATTGAATTGTTAACATATTGTAATTATTATATTTTTTATTTAAAATTTTTGTAATATGGAGTGTATACATGACTATTAAACCTTATGGATCAACTTCAGGAAGATCTCATGGTGAACCTGGCTACAAAACAAGGCCAAAATCAAAAACTGTTGATGCTCACTGCCATCTTCACGTCCAAGAAGCAGCTGATATGGTTCAAGGTTTATTTGATCAACAAGATATTCCTGCATTTAGACACGCAAATCAAATAACAACAAATCAAAATATCCAACAAATTAAAGACAGATTCATGGATCTTACAAATGTTGAAACGAGATTAAAGAAAATGGACTCGCAAGGTATTGATACACAAGTCCTTATTCCTGTTCCCTTTCAACATTATTGTAATGTAAAAAGTCAGGTAGCTTTCAAAGCAATTGAAACTATTAATAATAAACTATCTGAAACAGCAAACAACCGTAAAGACAGGTTTGTAGCTTTAGGTACATTACCAATGCAGAATGGTGACGTTGCAGTAAAAGAAATGGAAAGATGTGTAAATGACCTTGATATTAGAGGTTTTCAAATTATTACATTCCAAGATGGCAAAGAGCTGTCACACCCTTCATATGACGGAATTTGGGAAACGGCTACAAAGTTAGATGTGCCAATTTTTCTTCATCCTAATGGTTATCCAGAAGGTGATAGATTAAAAGATCATTATTTTATTAATATCATTGGTAATCCAATGGATACCACAGCAGCACTGCATCACTTAATTTTTGATGGAACAATGGAAAAAAATCCAAATTTAAAAATCTTTGTTGCCCATGGAGGAGGATATCTCCCAGCATATTCTGCTAGAATTGATCATGCATGGGGCGCAAGGCCCGATTGCAGAGGCAATAATCTTAAACACAAACCGTCTGATTACCTCAAAAGAATGTATTTTGATACTGTAGTTTTCTCATTTGATCAGCTAAAGTACCTTATTGATAAATATGGCGCTGATCATATTGTTATGGGAACAGATTATCCATACGACATGGCAGAAGATGACCCTATAGAACATGTTATGGGCACCGAAGGTTTATCTAGTGATCAAATTGAAATGATAACTGGAGGTAATGCTTGCTCCCTATTCAAAATAAAATAAGACTTTCATTTTGAAAGACAAACTAATTATTGGTGGTTACCAAGGATCTAATTCATTACACACCAAATCTATTGAATATTTTATCAATGATATAAATGGTAATTTTGATATAGATTTTACCATGGACATTACAAATAAAGGAGAAAAAGCCTCCAGTTTGATTTCAAAAACACAAAAAGAAGAGCTACATATTTCATATTTGTTATCAAGCTATTTTGAAAAAATATTGCCTGAGATTAAAATTTTAGATTTGCCCTATTTTTTTAATAATAGAAGCCAAGCTTATGAATTATTAAAATTTGATTTCTTTGATTATATTGATAATAAATTAAAAGATAAAAACTTAAAACTATTAGGTTTTTGGGACAACGGAATTAGACATATCAGCTCTAAAGTAAGATTAATAAAATCACTATCTGATTGCGAAGAGCAAATAATTAGAACTACCCCTAGCCCGCTCCATATAGATATTTTTAAAAAACTAGGTTTTAAACCAAAGCCACTTGATGTCAGAGATTTTAAATTAGCAATAGAAAATGATGAAATTGATGCCCAAGAGAACCCTTTAACTAACTATTGGAATTTTGGCGTTTATAAAAAACAAAAATTTGTTACCTTGACTTCACATATTTTTGGATTTTGTTTATTTGTAATCAATTATAGTTATTTTGACAAACTCTCTGATTTACAAAAAGAATTTGTGATTAATAAATCTAATAAAGTTACTGAATTTCAAAGACAATTAGCTGTCCTAGAAGATGCAAACCTGCTTAAAGAAATGAAATTGGCAAACATAAAAGTTGAAAAAATAGATGAAGAAAATTTAATTGAATTTAAAAATATAACTCAAACTTTCCATCAAGATTACTTTAAAAATTTTCCTCATATGCAAAGATATATTTCAACCTCTTGATATTATTTAACAGGCCTTAAAAAATCAAAGTCCGCTCCTTTATCTGCTTGAAGAACGCTTTCATGGAAGATTTTACTATAACCCCTTCTTTTAACATCTGTATTAAGCTTTTTATTCTTCTTTCTTTTATTTATTTCTTCATCAGATAATTTTAGTTCAAGTAATCTATTTTTAACATCTAGCTTAATAATATCACCACTTTCTACAATACCTAACGTGCCGCCTGCTGCAGCTTCAGGACATACGTGCAAAACAATAGTTCCTGCGGCAGTACCACTCATCCTGCCGTCTGATATTCTCACCATATCTTTTACACCTTGCCTCGCTAATTTTTTAGGGATAGGTATCAAGCCTGCCTCTGGCATACCTGGCGCACCAATAGGGCCTATGTTTCTAAGGAGAAGAATGCTATCTTTAGTAACATTTAAATCTTCACTATCAATTCTATTTGCCAAATCCTCAAGGTTTTCAAAAACCTCAACAACCCCCTCATGTGTCAACAAATTTGCACTTGCTGCTGATTGTTTGATTATAGCACTTCCTGGGGCTAGATTACCCTTTAAAACAGCAATGCTACCTTTATCAAAAATAGGATCATTAGCCATTCTCACGACTTCTTGCTTCCAATCGTAACTATAATTTTTAATGATATCGCCGAGACACTCTCCAGTAACTGTAACAGCATCTAAATAGAGATACTCTTTTAATTCATTTAAAATTCTTGGCAGCCCCCCTGATTTAAACAAATCTTCCATATAGCCAGCACCAGAAGGTTTTAAGTCAACGATCATAGGAATATCTTTTGTCATATCATCAAACTCTTTGAGATCAATTTCAATTCCTAATCTGCCAGCCATAGCTGTTAAATGGACTATACCATTTGTCGAACCACCAATTGCTGACAACACAATTAAAGCATTTTTAAAATTTTTAATTGTTAAAAATTTATTTGGATTTAACGACTTATTTGCAATATCTACTGCAACTTTACCAGTTTCTTCTGCTATTCTTCTTCGCTCAGCAGAAACTGCTGGTGCTGATGCTCCATTTGGCACCATCATTCCAAGGGCCTCAGTAATTAATGCCATAGTACTAGCAGTGCCCATAACGCCACATGTGCCAACTGTTGGAACTAGTTGGTTGTTAACCTCATTTATTTCTTGAAGGTCAATTTCATCAGCCCTAAATTTTGCCCAATATCCTCTACAATCAGTGCAGGCCCCTACCCTTTCACCTCTATGTGATCCAGTAAGCATCGGCCCAGTCACAAGCTGTACACATGGAATGTTGGCACTAAATGCACCCATTAATTGAGCAGGAACTGTTTTATCACAACCACCTATCAAGACGCATGCATCCATTGGTTGAGCTTTCATCATTTCTTCTGTATCAATTGACATGAGATTCCTTAAATACATAGAAGTTGGATAAGAGAAGGACTCATGAATACTTATTGTGGGAAACTCAAGAGGTATCGCCCCAGAAGATAAAATACCTGCCTTTACACTTTTTATTAAATCCGGGACATTTCCATGGCAAGGATTGTAATCACTATAAGTGTTTGTAATACCTATAATAGGTTTGTTAAGCATTTCTTCTGAGTAACCCATACCTTTTATAAAAGCTTTACGTAAAAATATGGAAAACTCACTGTCGCCATAATTAGTTAAATTTTTATACATTCCTGATTTTTTTTTGCTCATATCACAAGTTCCAAAATAAAATTATTTATTTAATTCACCAAAAATCTAATTTAGTAAATCACTAGTTATATTCTCTTTAGTAAAGGGCATAGTTTTAATTCTTTGACCTAAAGCATCACGTAAGGCATTTGATATTGCGCCCCCAGTTGGACCTGCAACTACTTCTCCAACTCCTAAGTAAGGGGAACCTTTTCTATCAATCACATTTGTGGTAAAAATAGGTATATTATCAAAACCAATTATTTTATAACTATCCCAATCTTTTGAAATAATCTCCTTTGTATCAAAAAGTACTTCTTCATATAATGACCAACTAGCCGCTTGAATAAACCCACCTTCTGCTTGGGCTTTTATTCCATCTTCATATGCAATCTCACCTGCATCAACTGTAATCCACGCATTAATTAATTTAATATCTAAATCATCAGAAATATTTAATTCAACACCAACAGCACAATATGCAGCTGAGTTTTTATATCTTGAAAAACCAATACCTCTATAATTATTTGGTTTTGCATGAGATTTTTTCATTGTATTTTCAAGATTTTCAAGAACTTCAATAGCTCGTTCATCATCTAAATGATTTTTTCTTATTTTAAATGGATCAATGTTTTTTGCAAAAGCAAGATCATTTAAAAAGCTCTCGGATGAAGTTATATTAGCAAAAGCACCTAAAGTTCTTAATGCCGAAGTTCTAAGCGGCAAATCGTGTACTAAATTTTTAACTAACCTAGTTTTTGAAAAATTATATAGAGGGTCTAAGTTTCTATGAATACCCATATGAGCAGATGTTTTAGGTTTAGATCTTATTTTGGTAAAATCATTATTTAAAAATTTGAAACTGGTGAAATTATATAATTCCTCATTTGATGGCCTTGATAAATATGTGTCAGAAAAAGCTTCGTTTGACCAGTATACAATTTGTCCATTATCATTAATAGCGCCAAAAAGTTTATTAATAGATGCACTTCCATAAGGTTCCCAACAATGCTCATCTTCTCGTGTCCATTTCAATAATATATGAAAATCTGGATAGGCTTTTGATAACACAGATGCTTCAAATGCAACATCATCTGCACCATTATGTCCATAACAACCTGAACCAGGCATAAACTTTATGGTAACCTTGCTTGTGTCTATATTGAAATAACTGCTCAAAGATTGTTTTAATGCAAAGTTTGATTGGCTATGAGAATAAACTGTAAATTTGTTATTAGAGTATATTGAACAACTTGCAGAAGGACCTATTGGGCCATGCATTAAGTAATTTTTTCTGAATTCAGAAGATAACGTTACTATATTCTCTTGATCAAACGATTGTATTTCAGGAATTTTTTCATTAAAAGCTTCTCCACCAGGTTTCACTATCAAGCTCTCTTTTTCATTAGTATTTAGAGAATTAAACACATTATCATTTGATAATTTTCTATTTTCATTCCAAACAATTTGATTTTTTGCAAGCTCTGAAAATTTAACTGCTAAAAATTCATCTGGAGATAAAATTGCTATGAAAGATCCTTTCACAAAAAGATTAATATTATTCTCAATAAGTCTTTTCTTAAAATCTTCATTTATTTTAACCAATTCACAATTATATGAATGAGGTCTTACTATTCTTGCATGCAACATGTTTGGAAAATTAATATCATGAACATATTTGTATTTTCCGGTAACTATTTCTTTTATATTTTTTAATTCAATTTTTTGATTGTTCGCATAAGTAATCTTTTTTAGGACTTCCTCATCAAATTGTTCAGGAATTATTGTATTTTTATAATCATCTGTTTCAGCGTAATCCCAGTATGAAATAGATTTATTAGAATTTTTATCCTTAATAACACCATTTTCAAACTGAATGTCTTCATTATTAATATTCAGATGATTTAAAGCATAATTAATAAAATTTGTTTTAAGGGTTATTGAGGCAGCTTTAATTGCTGATCCTGAGTTGGCCACAGATAGACTACTAGCAGTTATTCCCTCATTAGGCGTAAAATCAGTGTCTAATCTAATAATTTCAACTTGGTCATAATTAATATTAACAATTTTAGAGGCAATTAATGCAAGCGTAGAACTAATATGTTGACCTATATCTACCTTGCCAGAATAAACTCTAATAGATCCAGTTTTACTAAAATCAAACCAATCTTGAAACTTGTTATATGATTTTATACTTGGGCCACTATCAAAATTGCTCATTATTTTATTTCTCTAATTTTCAATTAAACTTTCTATTGCTTTTAAAACAACAGAATGAGAACCGCATCGGCATAAATGACCATCCAATGCATTTAAAATGTCTTCAGATGTGGGTTTGTTTTTCTTTTCTAAAAGTGAAGAAACAGTTATTATAATACCACTGGTACAATAACCGCATTGGGCAGCATTGAATTTTTTAAATGCTTCTTGAACGCTATTTAAACTTGTATCTGTACCCAGACCTTCTATGGTAACTATTTCTTTGTTTTGACAATCAATAGCAGGCAAATTACAAGAAAGTTTTTTTTCTCCATCAATTATAACTGCGCAACTTCCACATTGCTCAAGGCCGCAACCTAATTTTGTTCCAGTAAGACCAAAATCATTCCTTAGAGCAAAAATAAGTGGCTTATCCTCAAATATATAAATCTTTTTTGTTAAGCCGTTAACATTTAATTTACATTCAACTTTTGACATCAAAAACCTAAATATTAATCTGGAGTATTATTGAAATTATATAAACCATTGTAATTATTTAATTTATTGTCAATGATTTTAATCACCTTGCAGTCCAACCGCCATCGACAAGCATGCTTGAGCCAGTCATTAATGAAGAAGCTTCAGACGCCAAAAATACAAAAGGACCCATTAGATCAGTTACCTCACCTAATCTTCCTAAAGGGATCATTCCTATTGTTGCCTTTTTGAAATCTTCATCTTTTAGGAATGGTTCGGTCATAGGGGTTTGAATAAAAGTAGGACAGACAGCGTTTACCCTTATGCCTTCAGGACCCAATTCAATTGCCAATGATTTTGTAAAACCCTCTATTGCAAATTTACTAGAGCAATAAGTTGTCCTATTAGGACCACCTACATGACCCATTTGTGACGATACATTAATAATAGACCCCTTCAATTTATTATCTAACATTTTTTGAACAACTAATTTTGTTAAACTTATAACTGACCTAACATTTAAGGACATTACATAGTCAAAATCCTCTATATTAGTATCTATTAATTTAGCTGGCCTATTGGTTCCAGCATTATTTATTAGAATGTCAAAAGGGTCACTATCATTTATAAAATCAGACACTGCATTCTCGTTATTTACATCTAACACTCTATATGAAGCTTTGTGACCTTGTTTATTTATATGATCTGTTAAATCTTTAAGTTCTTCTTCCGTTCTGGATACTAGAGTAACATTAGCACCAGATTCTGCTAATGCTATGGACGCTCCCATCCCAATGCCCCTACCTGCGCCAGTAACTAAAGCTCTTTTTCTATCAAGCCTAAAACTTGGTAATTTTGGATAATTCATGTTTGCTCCTATTCTGCTGATGCATATGGTGGAATATTCCTTCCACCATACCTTCTTACTCTTATATTTGCCTGCTCTCCATGACCAGAAAAACCTTCTAGTGCACATAGTCTTGAACAATATTCTCCCACGAGAGCAGAAGCTTCATCTGTGAGGACTTTTTGGTAAGTACAGGTTTTTAAAAACTTCCCAACCCATAAACCTCCTGTGTATCGAGCAGCTGTTTTTGTTGGCAAAGTATGATTGGTTCCTATTACTTTATCACCAAAAGCAACATTTGTTCTTGATCCCAAGAATAATGCCCCGTAATTAGTCATGTTTTTATGAAAATAATCTGGATCATCTGTCATAACTTGAACGTGCTCAAAAGCTAATTCATCAGCAACCTGAACCATCTCATCTAAACTATCACAAACAATAACTTGACCATATTCGTTCCATGATACTCTAGCGATCTCAGCTGTTGGAATAATTTCTAGTTGCCTTTCAATCTCTTTTATTGTTTCGCTAGCTAGCTTTTCTGAGTTAGTTAATAAGATTGCAGGACTAGTAGGACCATGCTCTGCTTGACCCAAAAGATCTATAGCACAAATTTCTGGATCAGAAGTATCATCAGCTATAATAAGAGTTTCTGTAGGGCCAGCAAATAGATCAATGCCTACCCTTCCAAATAATTGCCTTTTAGCTTCAGCTACAAACATATTTCCTGGACCAACTAACATATCTACTCCATTAATAGTCTCAGTACCAATTGCCATTGCAGCTACAGCTTGAATGCCACCTAAACACAATATTTTATCGGCACCACCCAAATGCATAGCTGCCACTATAGCTGGGTGCGGCTCACCACCTTGAGGAGGAGCGGATGCAGTGATATTTTTAACGCCTGCCACCTTTGCTGTTAAAACTGACATATGCGCAGAAGCAACCATTGGGTACTTACCACCAGGAACATAACAACCAACCGCATTCATTGGTATATTTTTATGGCCCAACACAACCCCAGGCATAGTCTCAACTTCTAAATCTTTAATGCATTCAAGTTGTTTTTGTGCAAAATTTCTTACCTGAGCCTGAGCAAATTTTATATCGTCTAAATCTCTTTTAGACACCTTGCTGATGGCAATTTCAATTTCATTTTGGCTTAAAATAAAATTATCTGGTGAGTAGTTGTCAAACTTTTCTGATAATTCTCTTACGGCCTGATCACCTCTGGAAGCGACATCTTGTAGAATTTTCTCAACTGTTTTTTTTACTTCAGCATCAGCTTCTACAATTTCTTTTTCAGACTTTCCCTCTTTTAGCCATTTTGCCATTTAAACCTCATTGATTAATAATTTTGAATTAATCCTATAACTTTTTTTTTATATATCAATTAAGAAATTTGACCATTCCAAAATGTTAATGGCTTTAAGTCTGAAGAATTGAAAGATGTGATCTCACCAACTAATATTTGATGATCACCTCCAGAATAATAGTTCCATTTTTTACAATCAAACCATGCAAGAGAATTTTCAATTAATGGAAAACCATTTTCACTTATTTTCCAATTTACATTTTCAAATTTATCGTGACTTTGTGAAGAGAATTTATAGCAAAGGTCACTTTGATCCTTTGATAAAATATTTACAGCATAGCCTTTACCTACCATAAATGCATCGTAACTAGGCTGTTTTTTATCTATACACCAAAGTACTAGAGCTGGATCTAATGACACGGAAGAAAAACTATTTACAGTCATTCCAATAGGTATGCCATCACCATCTATAGAAGTCACAATAGTAACGCCAGTTGAAAATTTACCTAAAGATTTTCTTAAAAAATTTGTATCTATGACTTCCATGTTTATCAAACACTCTATTTATGATTAAAAAGTTATTTAAATAACAAAAACAAGGTTTTCCTTTAGCATAATTATATGTATTATATGTAATTATTTATTTGTATTGATTGTATCATTTTAACTGATAGTAAAAAAATGTCTGTATCTATAAAACAACTTAAAGCTTTTGTCGCAGTGGTAGAGGAAAATTCATTTAGCTTGGCAGCTGAGAGGCTTAACGCCACTCAATCAGGCATGTCTATGTTAGTGCAGAACTTAGAATTAAGTATTGGCAAAAAACTTATTAACAGAGTCCCTGGAAATATGGTTTTAACTGATAGTGGAAATAATTTTTATAAATATGCTTTAGAAATACTCAGCTTAATGGACAAAGCTCTTATAGACACCAAAACTAACAAGGAAAATCTTTCGGGAACTTTCAATTGCGGATTAATGCCAACTTTTACCAGGTCTGCCCTTCCCGTTACTCTTTCTGAATTTTTAAGAGAGCACCCTAAAGTCGATATCAAGGTAACAGAAGCTTATTCAGGTGTATTAGAAGATATGGTAAGAACGAATAAGTTAGAATTTGCTATTGTACCCACAGTTAAAAACCCAACAGGTTTAAAGATTGAATTCGTTTCTAGTGATTTAAACTTATTAGTTACAAAAAAGGATTCTAAATTTCAGCATATGAAACCTATAAAATTATCTGAGCTTGAAAATTTAAAAATAATTCTTCCTGGTATCGAAAACTCCAGAAGAATTACACTAGATGAATATTTTTCTACTCACAATATTAAGCTGGAAAAAACATTAGAAATGGATGGAATGATTGGGACCTTAGAGATGGTTGCCTCCAGTGATTGGTGTGCAATTTTGCCTGCCGTATTATGTGATCTAGACGTAAATAATAACTCAAGAACTTTATCTCCTTTAATTTCTCCCAATTTAATGACAGAATACGTTATGATCACATCTGCTAGTAGAGAGCTAAGTCCTTCAGCAAGATTGTTCAGTAAAAAAATGTGTGAGGAAATTAGGTCAATAACAGAAAAAATGAATAAAAAAGTTAAACCATTTTTATAAATCAGATAAATTGATTTTAGATATTTTATTTTATGATTTGAATACATGTAAAGTAATCGTAAAGTGTTAATATACCTAAAAATCTTGGGGAAATAAATTGATTAAGTATATAAAGAAAACACCTGAATACCTTCAATCAATAGCTGCAATATGGCTTATTTTAGTTGCTCTAACAATTTTCGCTGAAGTCACATTTAGAAATCTTGGCATTTTTCTAGGCGCGGATCAAATTGTTCAGAACTCAGTTCCAGCAATTGTTTTTCTTCAAGTTCCATTCGCCATTGCTTCAGGGACAATGCTTAGGACTACATTAATATATGACTTTTTTAAAAAAAGAGGAAAAATGATTATTAATATTTTGTCTTATGCAATTGGAATAATGCTTTTTACAGGAATAGCCGTTGGTGGCTGGACTGACATGATCAAAGGATGGGAAATTAAAGAATATCAAGGAATTGGTGCAATTGAGTTCCCTGTTTACCCTATAAGAACAGTTATAATATTTTCTTCGATTATAGTGGTTTTAATTTATTTATCTTTAATAATTAAATCATTCATATCAAAAAAAGATTAAAAAAAGGATAGCAAGTTGGGAATTGATTTAGATACGCTAATGATTTTGACGTTAGTAGGAATGCTACTGGCAATCTTTTCTGGTGTTCATATAGCACTTGCTCTTGGTGCAACAGCAATGATTGGTACTTATTTTATTTTTGAAGACATGTATATGGCAGCAAGTCAGGTGGGTGGAGCTGCATATGAGCTTATTAGAGACCATATTTTTATGACTATACCACTCTTTGTTCTAATGGGAGACTTTTTATCACGAAGTGGTGCTGCAGGTGACTTATATTCGCTTATAAATAAAGGTCTAAAGGGAGTGCCAGGTAGACTTGGTGTTGCAACAGTTACCGGAAACGCGGCATTTGCCGCAGTAACCGGAACTTCTATTGCATCAGCAGCAGCTTTTTCCAGAATTGCATGGCCAGAAATGAAAAAAGCTGGGTATGATGAAAAATTGGCTGCTGGCTCTATAGCAGGAAGCGCTTGTTTGGGTATGTTAATTCCGCCTAGTGTTTTATTAATTGTTTGGGGTATAATAACCGAAGACTCTATTGGAAAATTGTTTGTAGCAGGTGTAATACCAGGCATTATTTTATCACTTATGTATGCCTTTTATAATTATATAAAGGCTGTTAGAAACCCTGAATTAGCACCTGAACCAGATAGCATTGGTGACATTACAAAGTTGACTTCTAAACAAATAATATCTGGCATGTCAATAATTGGCTTAATATTTGTTGTTTTAGGTGGAATATGGGGTGGAATTTTTACTCCTACCGAAGCTGCTGGCATGGGAGCGCTTGCAAGTTTTGGAATTGCACTATTTAAAGGAATGAGATGGAATGGGTTGGTTGAATCCGTTATTGATGCAGGTAAAACCTCTGCACCTATAATGATACTTTTAATTACCGCCGGAATGTATTCCAGATTTTTATCATTGTCAGACATTGATTCAGTTATAGTTGATGCCATGACCTCAGTAGGTTTAAATAGTTTCATGATTTTGGTCATGATGGTTGTCATTTGGCTTGTTTTAGGCATGTTACTAGATTCAATCTCAATAATTTTACTTACTGTACCTTTATTTATATTACTTGCAGGCGATATGAATCCCTATGCGTTTGCAATTTTTGGTATACTAGCTATTGAAGCTGGTTTACTAACACCACCCTTTGGACTTATAGTTTATACAGTTAAAGGGGTATTATCAGCTGGGGGAGATAATGTATCACTAGGAACGATTTTCAAAGGCTCAATTCCTTATTGGGTTATGATGTTGATAGTCATGTTATTAGTTGCATTTTTTCCTGAATTAGCTAGCTGGCCAACACAATTTGTTTAGTTGAACTTGGGGTTAAACTAAACTTAACACTGCCTATCAGAGGAGGAAATAATGATTAGGTATTTTAAAAAAGCTTTACCACTTAGCATTTTAGCTACTGGTATTATGGCATCTGCATCATTTGCAGATACCTTTACTTTAAGAGTTGGATCAGGCCATCCGTCAAAGCCAACAGCCTATGTAACTAATATGGAAAAAGTATTAGTTCCAAATATTAAAAAAAGAGTTGCAGCTGAGACCAACCATAAAGTTAGAATTATAGAGGCTTATGCTGGTAAAATTGCAAAAGTTCATGAGACTTTAGAAGCTGTTGAAAAAGGTTTGTTAGACATTGGTTCTTACTGCGTATGTTTTGAAACAGCAAAATTATTACCATGGAACTTTGACTATTTTGTACCTTTCACAACAACTAACCTTGTAACTAGTTGGGAAGTTAAGCACAAGATTCTGAAAAAATTTCCAGAATTAACTAAAATGCTTGAAGATAAGTATAATCAGAAATTCTTAGCAATGCAGGGTTTTGATGATTATGGAATTGGTACTGTTAAACAGTGGCAGAAAGCCAGTGAGTTAAAGGGTGTAAAAGTAATTGCTGCTGGACCAAATTTACCATGGGTTTCTCTATTTGGATCAATACCAGTTACATCTACACTTCCCACAATGTATAATGATTTAGCAACAGGTGTTGCAAAAGGTGTGATTATTTTCCCATCAGCTCATGCTGGAGGTTTTAAGTTCTACGAACAAGCACCTTATTGGAAAGTTATTGGTTTTGGTGCTATGGCACAAACAATCACTACCATTAACTTAGATACAATGAAAAAACTACCACCTGAAATTGTAAAAATAATAATGGAAGAAGCTGTTAACTATGAAAAAGCTGCTGTAAAAGATGGCCAACAAAGATATCAAAAAGGTCTTACAGACTTAGTTGCTCTTGGTAAGAAAAAAGGTATTAACGATGCCGTTACATATTTACCTGTATCTGAGCAAAAAATTTGGGCAGAAACTATAAAAGATTGGCCAAATTCAAGAGCTCAAGATATCACTAAAGATTATGGAATGGATGGCGCTGCTATCATGAATGCATACATGGATGAAATGGAAAAAACCGGACATAAATTCCCTGTGCGTTTCAAGATTGGTGGATAAATAAATTCTACAAAACTATTTTAAAAGACGATCTGTATTTAGATCGTCTTTTTTTTAAGGTAATTTAATGAAAAAAGAAAAATTCCAATTATATTTATCCACACTTATTTCAGGGATATTTATTACAATGTTTATCAGCTCTCTTGTCACTTATTTGGCCTTATCAGACACATCATTGTTTTTTCAGGTATGGCCTAAAAATTGGTTTTATGCCTCTCTTGTAGCGTTTCCAGCTATTTTGTTTGTAAGACCATTGGCTATTAAGTTAACTACTGTCATTACCAACTTCATTTACAAATAAATCATTTAAAAATGGCTACAACTCTTACAAAGCCGGCTGAGCCATTCTTAATTTTGAATGGAAAAGCAGAAACTTTAAATCCATGGCTTGGTAGTTTGTCTAAATTGTTCAGTTTTTCAATATGTGAATAACCTTGAACCATGCCTGCTCTATGGCCTTCCCAGATTATAGCGGGGTCCTTTGTTTCTTTAAACTTTTCAGCTGTATAACTAAAGGGAGCATCCCAACTCCATGCATCAGTACCAGTAACTCTTACGCCTTGCTCAAGTAAGTATATGGTTGCTTCTTTACTTATACCGCAACCTTTTGTTAAGAAATCATCTTTTCCATAACGGCCACCTGCTGAGGTGTTAATAAAAATCATATCAAGAGGCTTTATATCATAATTTATTTTTTTGATTTCATTTCGAAGGTCATCTTTGGTTAAAACATATCCATCGTCATAGGATCTTAAATCCAACTTAACACCATCACTAAAACACCATTCTAAAGGGACCTCATCTATTGTGATAGCTCTTTCACCATTATTCATAGTCGAATGATAATGATACGGAGCATCCATATGAGTGCCATTATGAGTGCTTACTGTTATAGTTTCCATAGCCCAACCTTCTCCTCCAGGCAAATCAGACTTGTTTAAGCCAGGAAAAAAACTAATCATCTCTTCTGCTGTTTCTTGGTGATGATGATAATTGATTTTAGGTAACATAAAGTCTGGATCAGACTTTATACCTTCTTGCAAACTAACTGATAAATCTAAAAATTTCCTAGACATTACTACCCCTTATTTAAATTTTAGAAAGGTTGTCCACCCTTTTGTTAAATGGCGAAATAATTATTTCATCCCAAATGTTAGCTTTATAGATTGGATCATTCTGTTGAAATACCTTTATTTCTTCTTCGCTATTAGCTTCAACCATAAAAAAAGAACCATTCATATTACCTTCCTTGTCAGTTAAAGGACCAGAAATAAGCGTTTTAATTGGATTTGAAGATAAATAAGCCCTGTGCTCATCTATAATTCTCATCCTTTTGTCTAAAGAGTTCGGTTTATCTTTGCAAAGTACAACCCATATCATAATAAGGCTTTCGGTTAGTTGTTAGAATTTTCAAATTCTTCAATTCTTTTATAAGCAAGATCTGTAAACTCTGCCTTTGGAGCATTGCCAGCGATGACTACTAACAATAAATGTTCTTTATCATCCTCGCCTTCAGTAATATTCATAAAACGCCTAGAACAGCCAGGAGGAAATGAAATAACATCACAAGGACCCAAGTCTGCAAAATCGTGATCATCACCTTCATTCCATTCACACCTCCATTTTCCAGAAATGGGCATGAATGTTTCATTAGTATCATGATTATGCATTAATGGTCCTTTGCCAGGCTTGCATCTACAAAATCCAAGATTAAAGCCTTCAGAAATATTTATAGCAGGCATTTGAGCATTGTCATTACCCAATGGTGAAACATGTTTACTATCTCCTTTAGGCGGCTCAAAACCTATAATATTAATAAGCTCTCTTGTACATTCAGGCAATTTGCTATCTGGCAAACCCAATTTAGATCCTTTTTGATCAGAAAAATATGCAATCCTTGAATTCATATACTCCCTTGAAAGGGTTCTTATCTCTGGAAGGTTTTTCTTATCTTTCATAAAATCTCCTTATTTATTATTATTTTCTAATTGCTCAAAAATAGCAGCAGTATCATAAGTGATTGGAATTTTTTCTTTAGATTGAATGTACAAAGCGGCAGCAGCCTCAAAAGTAGGAGAATTTAAATTATTAGTCTTTAGAAAGTTTGAAATAACTTCAATATCTTTTAAAAATATTCTCATAGAGGCTGTTGCTGGCTCATAATTTTTATTTATCATAAGTGGCATTCTTTTATCTAACATAACAGATGTTGCAGCTCCTGCGTTTAACACTTCATAAATCATGTTGCTATCTAATCCTGCTTTTTGCCCTAAAAGTAATGCTTCAGCTGTAACAGTGTTATGAACGGTAACCAATAAATTCGCCAAAATCTTAAATTTTATTCCATTACCAAATTCACCTACATTTATATTTTGTTTAGAAAATGATTTAAAAATGATATCACATTCATTAACAACCTCTGAATCACCACTAGACATAACAACAATGTCTTTTTCTTTTGCTTGAGCCCCTGTTCCACTTACTGGAGCATCTACCATTTGAATATTTAGCTTTTGTAACTTATCTCTGGTTTCTAATTTATCGTCTAATGAAATAGTATTCATATCAATAAGTATTTTAGAATGAATGACAGCTCCATTTTTTTCTATTTCATTAATAACCGCCTTAAATATAGGAACAGTTGGGAGGCTTAAAATAATGACTTCAGACTTATTCACTAAATCGCTGATATTACTTAACAACTCTCCTCCAAAAGAATTAAATGCGTCTGCATTTTTTTCGTCTGGGTCAATGCCATACACTTTATAATTATCTTCAAGCAAAAATTTTGCATATGCCCCACCCATAGCACCTAATCCAATTGAACCAATAACTTTCATATTTTTTCCTATAATTTTTTATTAATATTAATTATTAATTTAAAATAATTAAATCATACTTTCTGATAAGTATCATAAAAAATAATCATTTAATGTTTTAACAGCAATAAACTATATTAAATTTTTTAATCTTGGAGTTTGCTATGGAAGTTGGTTTTTTTACTATGCCCATCCACCCTATTGATAAAGATTATAGAAAAACTTTATCAGAGGATCGAGAAGCCTTTATATTAGCTGATCAAATTGGTTTTTCTGAGGCTTATTGTGGCGAACATGTTACGGACGCTGCTGAAAACATTACATCGAGTGCACTTTTTATAGCATCACTTGCTGCAGAAACTAAGAATATTAGGCTAGGTACTGGCACCGTAAATATGCCTAATTCACACCCTGCAGCCATAGCAGGTCAAATTGCAATGTTAGACCATATGTTAGATGGTAGATTTAATTTTGGTATAAGCCCTGGTGGACTTGCTTCAGATGCTGAAGTGTTTGGCAATCTAGATAAAAACAGAAATGAAATGTTTGTAGAATGCATAGACATGGTTTTAGAAATTTGGAAAAGAGATGCCCCTTACAACATTGAAGGAAAGTATTGGAATGTATCTACACAAAGAACCCAGATGACAGAAATTGGTCAAGGAATTATGCAAAAGCCTTTTCAAAAACCTTATCCTCCAATTATCTGTACTGTTGTTGCTCCTTATTCTAAAGGCTTGATTTCTGCTGCTGCTAGAGGATGGAAGCCTATTTCTGCTAACTTTTTATTGCCAAAATGGGTTAAAACTCATTGGCCAAGTTATGTTCAAGGTTGTGAAGAAGGTGGTTTTAAAGCTAATTCAAAAGATTGGAGAGTTGCCAAATCTATATTTGTTTGCGAAGACAGTACTAAAGCTCGTGATTATGCCTTAGGTAATGGAAGTCCATATGTGTTTTATTATAAACAATTACTAACTAAAATGCTTAAGCATGGAAGAGCTAATTTGTTTAAAGAAGACCAAGATATGCCTGACAGTGATCTCAAATTAGAAGATATTTGTAATAAACTCATTCTATTTGGTTCCGCAGACGAAGTTGCTGACAAAATATTAGAATTTAGAGATGAAGTTGGAGATTTTGGAACATTACTTTATGCCGGTCACGATTGGGCAGATGTTGATTTAGCCAGAAATTCTATGAAACTAATGGCTGAAAAAGTAATGCCTAAGATTAATAAATATACCAAAATAGCTGCTGAATAGGATTTAAATATGACACGTGTTACTTTAGAAGATAATGATTATTTAAATGTTGAAGTTATTGGAAGTTTAGATCTTCCTAAAATTATATTTTCAAACTCGCTTGGTTCAGATTTAAGAATGTGGGATCCACAAGTAAAAGCGATGAAAGATAAATATTGTATTATTCGGTATGATAAAAGAGGTCACGGAAAAAGTAGCCCTGCTAAAGGTCCCTACTCATTTGGTATGCTTGAGAATGATGTTATCAAAATAATGGATGATCTTAATGTAGAAAAAGCAAACTTTGTAGGTCTTTCAATGGGTGGTATGACTTCTTTAGGGTTGGCCCTTAAGCATCAAAATAGATTTAATAAGTTTGTTTGCTGCGCAGCTAGAGCCGATATGCCACCCCCCTTACAAGAAGGATGGGATCAAAGAATTTCTATAGTCACAGAAAATGATACTAAAGGTGTCGTAAATGGCTCTCTTGAAAGATGGTTTAGCGAAGAATTTTCAAAAGACCCTCATAATACAGATATTATTAACCTCTCAAAAGATATGATTACCAACACATCTAAAGAAGGCTATATAGGTAGCTGTGAAGCAATTAAAAAACTCGATTATTTAAAAGATTTGTCTACAATAAATAAAGAGATCCTCTATATATCGGGTGAAAAAGATATGGGAGCTCCAGCTATGGCTATGGAAGAAATGCATCATATTACTCCAAACAGTAAATATGAATGTGTTCCAGGGGCAGCTCACATTTTAAATCTAGAATGTGCAGAGAAGGTAAGTAATACAATTTTAGAATTTTTAAATTAAATATTAATTAGTGGGGAGTAATATGGCGCTTAATACATTTGAACATGTCTTAATTCTTGCAGATGATGTTGATAAAACAAAAGATTTTTATGTTAATATCCTTGGTTTAGAGGTTGGGTACAGACCAGATTTTCCATTTAAGGGTTATTGGTTATATTTAAAAGATAATAAAGCCGCATGCATTCATCTTGCAATGAGACAACAAGATACAGGTCAAGATTATTACATAGGTAAGAAAGAAGATGTTAAGTCAGGTTCTGGTGCAATAGATCATGTTGCTTTCAATGCTGATGATATAGAAGGTATGAAGAGTAAACTCGACAAAATATCTATGGATTACACACATAGAAAGGTTCCAGGCTTTCCTTTGGAACAGTTATTTATTATGGATCCTGACGGAGTAAAAGTTGAATTAAACTTTGCCACATCTTAGTTAAACAAATCGATTGTAAGGAGCATAAAATGCCACATAAGTACAACGAAAAAATGTTTGATATTAAACATTTAAGAGCAACAGCTGAAAAATTAAAAAATTGGGGAAGATGGGGTCCAGATGATGAGATAGGAACCTTAAATTTTATAACACCTGATAAAGTCATTGATGCAAGCAAACTTATAAAAAGAGGAAAACGTTTTAGCTTAGGTTTAAACTTTGATAGACATGGACCACAAAAAGGAACATGGGGCAATAGGTTTAATCCAATTCATCTTATGTTAGCTACTGGAACTGACGCTGTTGCAGGAAGATTTGATGAATTTGGATTAAGATATGCTGATGATATGATATCACTCCCTCTTCAATGCGCTACACAATGGGATGCATTGGCTCATATTTTTTATGATGATTATATGTGGAATGGATATGATGCCAGACTTGTAGACAGTGACGGAGCTCAGAAAAACGGGATAGAAAAAGTAAGAGCTGAAATGGCAGGAAGAGGTGTTCTTTTAGACGTTGCTAGATGGGCAGGCGTAGACTTTTTTGAAGATGGCGTCGCTATATCAGCAAACGACCTTGATGAATGCGCCAAATCTCAAAATGTTGATATAAAACAAGGTGATTTTGTTATTGTTCGTACCGGCCAAATGGAACAACGATTAGATGCTGGAGATTGGGGTGGATATGCAGGCGGCGACGCTCCTGGTCTAGCCTTTGATACCGCTGAGTGGATTTACAACAAAGAAATTGCTGCTATTTGTACAGATACTTGGGGATGTGAAGTTAGACCCAATGAAACAAAAGATGCACAACAACCATGGCACTGGGTAGTTATTCCAATGATTGGCATCACCATGGGTGAAATTTTTTACCTTCGTGAGTTAGCCAAAGATTGTGATGAAGATAAGGTGTATGAATTCTTCTTTTGTGCGCCACCACTGCCAATAACTAAAGCTGTCGGTTCACCTATTAATCCTATGGCTATAAAATAAAATTTATGAAACCATCAGCAACTATTATTGGTGGTTCAATGGCTGGTCTTTTTGCAGCCACGGCACTATTAAAAAATGGATGGGAGATTTCTATACATGAGAAAGTGCCCGTTCCCCTCTCAGGTCGTGGAGCAGGCATAGCTACTTATGATGAATTGGCAGATCTTGTTTTTAAGGCTACCAATAATGACGATGTACTTGGTACAACGGCCAAATTAAGAGTATCATTAGATAATGATGGCAATATAAATGGTAGTTACAACTACCCTCAAGTATATACAAGTTGGCAATATTTATTTTCAATTTTAAGAGAACAAATTAATGATGAAAATTATTATATGGGCGATGATTGTATTAAAATAGAACAAAATAATGATGAAGCCATAGCGTACTTTGAAAATGGAAAGAAAAAAAGCTCTGACTTAATCATTATTGCTAATGGTATTAAATCAGATTTACGATCCTATGTAGATAAAAGTGCTCATCCGCAATATGCTGAATATGTTGGTTGGAGAGGTGTTGTTAACGAAGAAGAAATTAGCTCTAAATCATTAGAGACACTCTCAAATTATTTTATTATTGTTTTACCTCATAATCAGCAAATAGCTTGTTATCCAATAGCTGGAGAAGGTGAAAATCCTTTTGAAATTGGTAAGAGACGAATTAACTGGATATGGTACAAACCAATACCCACGAAATTATTAAAAGAATTATTATTAGGTAAATCAGGACAACAATATGAAGATGGCATTCCTCCAAACGAAATAAGACAAGAAATCATTAGTGATTTATTTGAAGAAGCACAAAATAATCTTCCACCACAGCTTGTTGAATTAGTTAAAGCAACACAGCAGCCACTCATTCAACCAATTTTTGATCTACAAAGCATGAAAATGCATAATAGTAGAGTTGTAACGATTGGAGACGCGGCTTTTACGGCAAGACCTCATGTTGGAATGGGGGTAACAAAAGCAGCAATGGATGCATTCAAACTATCTGAATATTTAGGTGATAATTTTAATTTAGATAAATTAAGTAAATGGGAGCAATTAAGACTTAAAGAAAGTCAATTCATTGTTAATAGAAGTAGAAAATTAGGCAATTATTTATCTTTGCCTAAAGAAAATGAAAATCTGATAATGCCAAACATTCAAAATGTTTTAAAAGATACCGCAATTAGCTTGTATGACATAGAAGATTACCAATAATAGAAGAGGTCATTATGAATAATAAATCATTTAAATTAAAATTTACTGGTAATGCATTAAATAAAGGCTCAATGAGGAATGATATTGATGTAGCATTTGAGTCAATGAATGAAACATTTAAATTAGCAACTGACGAAGGTGCATTTCATGGAGGCAAAGGTACAGCCCCTCCTCCTTTGGCATTATTTACAGCTTCATTATGTGGTTGTGTGATGACCCAAATAAAGGCTTTTGGTAAAAAATTGAAAATCGAAGTTAACGAAATTAAAATTGATGCTTTAATGGAATGGCAGGGAGATATATTGGAAGAAGGCCCATACCAAGCGAGTTGTGATGGTTATAATTTAGATATTGATATCATTAGCGAAGAGCCAATTGAAAGAAAAAAGCAACTACTTAAAGCCGCAATAAATGGTTGCTTTATAGAAGCCTCCCTTAAACCTGGCATAGTCAAACATAGACTAAAAGATAATAAAAATTGGATAACTATCTGATTTTATTAAATCTTACCCAAGGCCTTTAAAACTTTTTCTGGAGTAATTGGTTGTGAAATCACTTCAGCACCCACCTGTTTTAAAGCATTATTTATCGCATTCATTATAACTGCAGGCGCACCACCAGTTCCAGCTTCACCAGCACCTTTTGCACCAATAATACTCCGACCAGAATTCGTTGTGACATGATCAACTATGATATCAGGCATCTCATATGCCATAGGAACAAGATAATCAGCCATAGTTGCATTTTGCATATTTCCTTGATCGTCATATACACATTCTTCAAACAGAGCGCCTCCAATACCTTGAATAACACCACCTCTAATTTGTTCTTCAACTAATTTAGGATTAATTTGGGTACCACAATCCTCAACAGCCCAAAATTTATTAATCTTGATAATTCCTGTATCTTGATCAATTGAGATTTGGCAGCCCATTGCACTATTTGTGAAAACAAAAGGAATTCCTTCAATTAAAAAACTAGCTGTAGCTAACAATTCAGGGTTTGTACCCTTGGGAATTTCATGGCCTCTATAATATACTGTTTCGGCTAGTTTTTGTAGAGAGATACCTTCCCCACCATTTTTCCTAATAACATTGTTATCTTCAATATCTAGGGAATCTTTATCAGTTTGCATAATCGCTGCTGCAATATTTAAAATATTATCTTTAAGTTTTCGTGCAGCTTTTAATACAGCTTCGCCACCAATTCCAGCACCTCTTGATGCCCATGTACCACCACCATATGGTGTTGCATCAGTATCACCCAAAGTAACTCTTACGGATTCTAATTTTACACCTAATTGATCTGCAGCAATCTGCTTCATAATAGCTTCTGTTCCTTGACCTTGTTCAGTTATAGACGATGATAAATGAATTGCCCCAGATCCTTCTAGCCTTATGGACGCACCATCTTGAGACGAAATATGCGCACCTCCTACTCCATAAAATAATGGACTAGGATTAGTTACTTCACACATACTAATAACGCCATAACCTGATAATATTCCTTTTTCGTAATCATCTTTTTTCTTAGTTTCGATTTCTTTTATATCCATAATTTCCAGAAGTTTATCCATTGATGCTTGATGAGACAGATCTTCCAAAGGGACACCTGATGGTGACTTGTTAGGATATGAATTATCAGGTATAAAATTTATTTTTCTAATTTTATCTAAATCCATTTCAATTTTATAAGCTGCTTTATCAATTAAAGCTTCTGTAATAGCTACTGCTATTGGATGTCCAACGGCTCTATATTGACACATTGGTGTTTTATTTTGAAAAACCACAGTACCTACTGCTTTATAATTAGGTATAACGTAAGGTGCCCCAGAAAGGTTAAGCACTTGATTTGTTTCAATAGCCGATGTTCTCGGGTACATACTAAAAGGACCAATACCACTCAAATCATCAATTTCCATTGCTAGTATTTTTCCATTTTTATCAACACCAAGTTTACCACTAATTTTATGACATCTTGCATGTATATCCGTGGTGAAACTTTCTAATCTATCTGCAATAAATTTTACTGGTCTACCTAATTTCTTTGAAATAGCTGTAACAGCCATTTCATCTGGATAAACGTGAACTTTGATACCAAAAGAGCCACCCACATCCCTACTAATAATTCTAACTAAGCCTTCATTAAGATCTAAATGCTTGGCAATTATGTGCTGCATCATATGAGGAGCTTGACCATTATGATAAATAGTCATTTTATTTTCTGCTTTATTCCAATCAGCAACAATACCTCTAGATTCTAGCGTGACACCTGTGTGCCTTGCAAAATCAAGTGTGGTTTCAACAACAGCATCTGCTTCTTTAAATGCCTTATCAACATCTCCTTGATTAACTGTTCTGGTCCAAAATAAATTATTTCCTAGTTCAGGGTGTATTATTACAGCATTTGGATCCAAAGCTGTTTCCATATCTACCTGTGCATCTTTTTCTAGCCAGTCAACTTCTATTAATTCTAAAGCATCTTCAGCTTGAGCTCTTGAATTAGCAATAACAACAGCCACAGGTTCGCCCTGCCATCTGGCAATATTTTTTGCTAATGGTGACTGCTCAGGAGATCTCATTTCGCCTAAATGACCTAAAACACCAACCCAAGGTTTACATACCTCATCTATTTCCTTTGCTGTAAATACATCAATTACACCATCTGACTGTTTTGCATTTTTAACATCAATTGATTTTATTTCTGCATGGGCGAAAGGTGATCTTAAAAAGGCAACATGGACCATTCTAGGCAAAGTAAGATCATCAACAAACTGCCCTCCTCCATCTAGATGTTTTTTAGCATTTTGCCTTGGAACACTTCTACCAATATAAGAGTTGGGTCTATCTATTGAACCCAACTTAGGGTTTTGGTTTACTTTTAAATCATCCATATCTTACACCTTAATTAATTTCGTTAATACATTCTTCAATAGCATCAACTATCGATTGATATCCA
This sequence comes from uncultured Alphaproteobacteria bacterium, assembly GCA_937142855.1. Classification (GTDB taxonomy): domain Bacteria; phylum Pseudomonadota; class Alphaproteobacteria; order Puniceispirillales; family Marisalimonadaceae; genus Marisalimonas. The sequence goes on from CAKZQZ010000004.1 coordinate 33,048, forward strand.
GTACACCTGCAATAATTCCCAGAAATTTCAGATCTTATTTCATCTCTAGTAAGCTTTTTCTTGCTCAATAGAATTTCTTTAGTCGTCATAAGCATACCTGGCGAACAAAAACCACATTGAAAAGCATTATGCTTAAGAAAGCTCTGCTTTACTTGTTCCATCATTTGATCATCAAAACCTTCAACAGTTTTTAAATCAGATCCATTTGCCTGAGATGCTAGGACTAAACATGACCTCACTGCTTTACCATCCATTTCAATGGTACAAGCACCACAAGCACCCTGTTCACATCCTAAATGAGTGCCTGTAAGGCCTTGTGATCTTAAATAATCTGCCAAATGCTGTCTTGAAGGTACGTTTACGTTATTAAATTTTTCACCATTTACTGTAAAAGATATATTTGATGTATTGTTAGCAGTCATTTATGCCTCCAACTTGTTTAAAACTTTTTTAATTAAGATTGTTGCTAAGTGAAGTTTCATTTCTGAACTACTATTTAAATCACCTGCAAAATCAATTTCAGAATTTAAAGAATTTTTTAAATTTGAATAATCATAACCATTTTCTAAATATAACTTTGCAGTTTTATCTGCGGAGTCTGGTTTGTCACCAGTAGCGAAATAAACAAGGCTCAAATCATTCACCTTATTACCTATTTTATTAACATTGGCTATTAAACCAGCCATTGCATAATCGCCATGACGTCTACAAACTTCCTCAAAAAGAATAGCTTGCTCCTGTTTTAATAAAGGATATTTAATCCCAATAACAATTTCATCTTGATTAATGGCAGTTTCAAAAAGACCTAAATAAAAGTCTTTAGCATGAATAGATCTATCACCATTTTGACCTGAAACTATTATTTCAGCATTTGTTGCAACGGCTAAAGCAGGCAATTCTGCTGCTGGATCACCGTAAGCTATACTGCCACCATGAGTGCCCTTATTCCTAATTGCTGGATGAGCAACCATTTTCAAAATATCAATTAAACAAGGCATTCGTTTTAAAACAAGTTCATTTTTCATTACATGTGAATGCGTTGCCAAAGCACCTATAAATAAATAATCACCATCAATTTTAATGTCATCCAATCCACTAATTTTAGAAATATCAATTAAACAACTAGGACTAGATAATCTCATATTAAGCGCAGGCAAAAGTGATTGCCCTCCTGCTAAAATGACAGCTTCTTCGTCTTTAGCCTTAATGTTTATAGCATCTTGTATATTTGTAGCTTCATGATAAGAAAAATCAGCTGCTTTCATTGATATAATCCCCCTTAAGAAAACAATCTAAGAACTTCATAAGTTAATCATTATTTATAAACGGTATCAATATTTTTTAAATCATATTTAATGATTTTATATATATAATTAAATCATTTCATATTTATATCTAATGTTTTATTCTAATCATTATTTTTTATTATTTGGGAGCTTAAAATGAGTGATAACGTCGTACACATGAAACTTGATGGATCATCTAAAAGTCATTCAAGAACAGATATAATTACCAGAGATGTTGAGAGTGTAATTGATGAACCTATTGCAAGAGGGGGCACAAACCTAGGGATGTCTCCAACTGAAACACTTGTATCATCTTTAATTGGATGCACTAATGTTATCACTCATAGAATAATGGAAAAAATGGGATTTAAAATAGACAGCCTGAACATTAAATCTAAAACCATGTTTAATAGGGATGGTGTAGGATTAATCCAAGAAGTAGAAGTACCTTTTCCTGAAATTAATCTTGATATAGACATTTCAACAGATGCTTCTGAAAATGATTTAATAGAAGTTCAAAAACAATTAGCAATGTATTGTCCTATTGCTAAAGTTATCAGAAACTCTGGAACTAAAATTAATGAAAACTGGACAAAAATTAATTAGGATAAATTTATGAACCGAAGAGATAGATTATATCATCAACCTTTTATAAATAGACCTAAATTAACTTTAAAAAATAATAAAAAAATTATTTTATGGGTTATTGTTAATTTAGAGGTTTGGGACCCTGAATTACCGCAACCTAGAAATATTTTACCTCCCCCCATGGGTGTGCCGATGCTACCTGACCTTCCTAATTGGTCATGGCATGAATATGGTATGAGGGTTGGTTTTTGGAGATTGTTGAACACTCTTAAAAAAAGAAATATTTGTTCAACTTTAGCTTTAAACGCCACAGTGATTGACCATTATCCAGAAACTGTTGAGGCAGCCATACAAGAGAATTGGGAGCCTATGGGACATGGATATATTCAAAGGCCTATGCATAAAGTTGACAATGAGTATGTAGATATAAAATCAGCAATTGAAAAAATACAAGAATTTACTAAAGAACAGGTTATTGGTTGGGAAAGCCCAGGATTAACTGAGACAAGTGATACCTTAGATATTTTATCTGATCACGGTATTAAGTACGTTGCTAATTGGCCTGTAGATGACCTTCCAGAAGATTTGAGAGTAAAAAGTGGTAAGAGAATGATAACGCTTCCCTACCCTGTTGAGATTAATGATGTTGTGATGACATCTGTGCAAGTTCATAAATCAGACGAGATTTTTAGTAGAGGAAAACTACAATTTGATAGATTATATCAAGAAACTAATGATAACGTTAAAATAATGGCTATAAGCGTTCACCCATACCTTACTGGTGTACCTCATAGGATATTGTTTTTTGAAAAACTTCTTGATTATATTCTAGAGCATGAAGACGTGGAAATCATGACAGGTAGAGATATTCATGACTGGTATACTCATCAAGTCAAAAAATAAAAACCTGTCTAAAAGAATAACTTATAATAAAGCCTTCCTATATTTTCTCTTATATAAAGTGATGTTTTACCAAATGCTTCTACTTTTGGAAGAAAACTAATAATTGTTAGATTTTGAATGGAAGACTTAAAATCAACTGGGTAAGGCATCACATCAAAACCTTGTTTTTCAAATAAATATTTTGATCTTTGCATATGAAATGCTGAAGTCACCAATGTAATAGAAGAGTTATTTGGAACTATTTTAGTGACGGCAATGCTCTCTTCATACGTATTTTTTACTTTTTCTGTCACTAATATAACTCCAGGAACACCCAGAGAAATTGCCTTATCTTTAAGAACATAGCCCTCGGGTAACCCATTATCACTCCACGGCAATTGACCAGCAGTAAAAATTAATTTATCAGATTTATAATTTTTAATTAAATCAATACCTGCGAAAAATCGGTCAGGGTCATTAAATTCATAAGTTGAATATTTTTTGTTACCTGCTTGATGCAACCCACCACTAAGTACAACAATAGCATCATTTTCTTTAATAGAAGACATAGGTATTGGTTGGTATGGATACTCTAGCTTTTTCATAAGATAATTTCCAACCATGGGGTTTGAAGAAACTAATAAAACTAGGAATGCAAGAAATACAAAAACTCTTTTTTTTGAAAACAGCGAAATTATTAAAAATAATAAAATTATTCCTAATGGAGAAATAAAAAAAGGCAAAATTTTATGTAAATATATCAATATATCAATCACTTACAGTAATTAATCAAACTATTATTGTAATTACACTAGTTTAAATAATTTTATTTGTAAATAAGCCATAACCACCATCCCTTACTGTTCTTATTGGATCTATGTTTTCTGTCGAAGCTGTTTTCAATGCTTTCCTAAGCCTGCTCATGTGAACATCAACAGTTCTTTCTTCAACATAGACACCATGCCCCCATACTAAATCTAACAGCTTGCCTCTAGAAAATATATGACCTGGCCTTTCCATTAATAATGTAAGCAATTTAAATTCTTTAGGCCCTAATTTCACTTCTTTATCAAAATAAGTAACCTCCATCTCACCAAGTGACAATGTTAGATTATTATGCTGAAGAATATCATTTACAAGAGCAGGTCTAGAACGTCTTAGTAGAGCTTTTACCCTTGATAAAAGTTCTTTTGGAGAGAATGGTTTCGAAATATAATCATCTGCACCAGTATCTAAGCCAAGTGATTTATCAGAGTCCTCACTTCTAGCGCTTAAAATAATAATAGGAAGTAGTTTGGTTTCTGATCTGGACCTTAAGGTTCGACAAACATCGATTCCAGACATTTTTGGCATCATCCAATCCAAAATTATTAAATCAGGAGAATGATTTTCGATTAATTCAAGAGCCTCTAAACCATTTGAAGCTTTGATTATAGAAAAGCCAGCATTTCTTAAATTATAATCCATTAACTCTAATTGATTTGGCTCATCATCAGCAATTAAAATAGTTATATCCATAATAAATCAAATCCTTTAATTTGGTATTTTTAAACTAGTTTTATCAGCTTTTGGCCTAAGATCAGACAAGGCACGTCCATTTACCAAAAAATAAATTTGTTCAGCAACATCAGTAATATAATCTGCAACACGTTCAATGTTTTTGGCTATAAAAAGAAGATGAGCACCGGTTGGGGCAAAGTTTTTCTTTCTTTGCATATGAGATATAATTTCTAAATAATATTCTGTATGCATTTTATCTATTTTGATGTCTGAATTTCTTATTTTAACAGCTAATTTATCATCTTCATTAATGTAAGCATCCAAAACGTCTTCAAACATCGTTTGTGTTTTTTGTCCCATCTTACCAATGTTTACACCAGGTAAATCGGTATATTTAAGCTCAATTAATAATTTTGTTCTATTAGATATATTTCTTGAATAATCACCAATTCTTTCAAAAATAGTTGCAATTTTCAAAGCAACAATGACTCTCCTTAAGTCAGCTGCCTGTGGTGCTCTAAGAGCAATAATTTCAAATCCATACTTTTGGACCTTATCATCTAAATCATCCAAAATTTTGTCATTACTAATAACTGTTTTTATCTCATCTAAATTTTGGGTGCCAAAATTATTTATACAACTTTCAAATTGATCAAGAGCTGTATTTCCAAGTTTTAATAAATTGTCATTTAATTTGTTGAGATCTTTATCAAAAGATGAAGAAATATGTGTATTTTCCATTTATAAACCTATCCTATTTTACCTGATATGTATGCTTCCGTTTGGTGGTGTTGAGGTCTTGTAAATATATCTTTAGTTCTTCCAACTTCTATTAATTTTCCAAGATGAAAATAAGCAGTTTTTTTTGAAACTCTTGCAGCTTGTTGCATAGAGTGAGTTACAATCACTATTGAGTAATCATTACCAAGTTCGTGAATTAACTCCTCAATTTTTGCTGTTGCTATAGGATCAAGTGCCGAACAAGGTTCATCCATCAAAATTACCTCTGGACTGACTGCAATTGCTCTAGCAATACATAACCTTTGTTGCTGACCACCTGACAATCCAGTACCAGGACTGTCAAGTCTATCAATAACCTCCTCCCATAACCCAGCTCTTTTAAGAGACTCTTCGACAATTCCATCTAAATGCTCTTTGTTTTCGGATAACCCGTGTATTCTTGGACCATAAGCAACATTATCGTAAATAGATTTAGGAAAAGGGTTAGGTTTTTGAAAAACCATACCAATACGAGCTCTTAGAGGGACAACATCAATTTTTTTATCATAAATGTTTTCGTCATCAATAGTTATTTCTCCCTTAACAGCGCAAGAATCTATTGTATCGTTCATTCTGTTAAAACATCTCAAAAAAGTTGATTTTCCGCACCCTGAAGGACCTATAAATGAAATTACTTCTTTATTGCCAATATCAATTGTAACGTTGTCTATTGCTTTATTATCACCATAAAAAACACTAACATTTCTAGCTTTTAGACGAGGGTTTTGGGAAAACACGTCACCTACTGTTAAATCTAGAGTTTTTAAGTCGTTATTAATAAGCATCGATTATCTCCATTACCATCGTCTTTCTAATTTTTTTCTTAAATAAACAGCTAATGCATTCATACTTATTAGAAAGCCTAATAAAACTATTATCGCTGCGCTTGTTTTTTGAATAAACATTCTTTCAGCAAAATCCGCCCACATGAATATTTGAACTGGTAAGACTGTACCAGGATCTAATACGCTATTAGGAACATCTACAATAAAAGCAACCATACCAATCATTAACAAAGGAGCTGTTTCACCTAATGCTTGGGCCATGCCTATAATTGTACCAGTTAACATTCCAGGCATTGCTAGAGGAATAACGTGATGAAAAATGACCTGAATCTTAGAAGCTCCTATCCCATAAGCTGCATCTCTTACCGAAGGCGGGACCGCCCTTATAGCTGCCCTAGACGAAATAATTATTGTTGGTAAGGTCATTAAGGCTAACACCATACCACCCACTAAAGGGATAGATCTAGGCATACCAAATATACTTATGAAAATTGCTAATCCCATAATACCAAAAACGACTGATGGAACTGCAGCTAGATTATTAATATTTACTTCTATAAACTCAGTAATTCGATTTTTTTTAGCAATCTCTTCTAAATAGACTGCGGTTGCCACACCAAGAGGAAACGCAATCAATAAACAAACAGATAAAGTTAACATTGACCCTATAAAAGCACCTTTAATACCTGCCATTTCAGGATTACCTGAAGCACTACCACTTAAAATATAATCACTAAATTCGTATGAAATTCTTCCTTCTTCGTTTAATTTATCAATAAATTGGATTGCTTTATCACTAATTCTTCTCTCATTTTCTGGTGTTTCTCTTTTTATATAGCCACGCAAAAAACTATCTACATCATCATCCAAGGCAAACTTAACGATTGCTGTTGTTCCAAATAAAGAAGGATTGTTTTTTACCATCTTGGCAATCCTTACATCTTTACCAGAGGAAACTATTTTTTTTGCAATTTTTCTCTCTTTTCTACCTTTGGGTTGAATAATTGAATATAGAGATTCGTTTACAATTTTACTGGCTTCACCATCAAATAAAGAATTATCTGACAGGTCACCTTTAGGATCAATTCTTTCTCTATCAAATTTAATATCTAGAGTAACATAATACTGAAAAAAACCAGGGTAACCTTTTGTAAAAATTGAATAAAACAAGGTTAACAAAAAACAAACAGCTAAACCAATAGCAATTCTTCCAAATAATTTTAGCCGATTATCTCTAGACCGTCTTTTTACAATAGATTTTTTAACTATATCTAATGCATCTGATGGAGAAATAATTTTGTTATTCATATTGCTCTCTATATTTTTTTACAATGTGCAAAGCATAAAAATTCATTGCCAGTGTTATAATTATAAGCGTTAAAGCCAAAGCAAATGCTGATAAAGTCTTTGCAGACTCAAATTCCTGATCACCTACTAATATTGTAACAATTTGGGATGTAACAGTGGTTACAGCTTCCAGTGGATTGGCTGTAAGGTTAGCTGCCAATCCTGCGGCCATTACAACAATCATAGTTTCACCAACCGCTCTTGAAACAGCAAGAATAATACTAGCCACAACACCTGGTAAAGCTGCAGGTAATACAATTTTCATAACGGTTTCATTTTTAGTTGAACCCAGACCATATCCGGCATCACGAAGTGATTGAGGTACTGCATTTATAACGTCATCTGATAAAGATGAAATAAAAGGGATTATCATAATTCCCATTACTAATCCTGCAGCCAAGGCTGACTCTGAGGCAACATTAAGACCAAAGATTGAACCTGAAGACCTTAAAAAAGGCGCAACAGTTAAAGCAGCAAAAAAACCATAAACAACAGTTGGTATACCAGCTAAAATTTCTAAAAGTGGTTTAAAAAACGCTCTTTCTTTACTTGTAGCATATTCGGACAAATAAATAGCACTAAACAAACCAACAGGCACAGATACACACAAAGCAATTATTGATATTAGAAAAGTACCAGCAAATAAAGGTATTGCTCCATATTGTGATAAACCTTCTTGTCCTGAACCAGCTCTATCTGCACCTTCAAATTGTGGGTTCCAAATAGTACCAAACAAAAACTCATCGTAAGGAATTAAAGCAAAAAACCTAATCGATTCAAAAACAACAGAGAAAATAATTGCAATTGTAGTTAATATTGCAATCATAGAGCTTACTGCTAAAATTGAAGTAACTATTTTTTCAACAGCGTTACGAGAACGAAACTCATACTGAATTTTTTTTAAACTAAAGAAACCAAATATAAAAATTGTTATTGTACAAACAGCCATTGTAATAGTATTTGACTTTAATACCCAAGATTTCCAAATCGCAGCTGCATTTGCAACCCACTCTGGCGGTGTTCCAAATATTAAACCTTCAACAGAATTATTTATCTGAGCTAACACAATCGTAAAATTGTAATCTTTAGAATTAACAACTTCATCCGGAATATATTTTTTTATTAATTCGGCAAACAATAAATCATCACAGATAGTAATAGCAAAAAAAATACCCAAAGTTGGTATCAATGATGACAATAAGGAATAAAGACCGTAATAATGTATCAATGAGTGAAGTTTTTTTTTATTAGTATATGCTACCTTTTTTGCTTGATTCTTTCCAAGAAAAAAGAAAACAAAAGAGATTAATAATATACCAACAAGTATATAAAAACTGAACAAATTAATCCCCAAAATTAAAAGGCTAGCAATTATGCCAGCCTTTAAAAGTTAAAATTTTATTTCAAATCAGCAGCTTTTAAAACTGGTAGATTTGTCATAGCTAACTTAAATTTATCTCTTTCTGATTTTGGCATTGGTATCATGCCAGCATCAGATAACGCTCCATCATTACTCCAATGCTTTGTCCATTCAGCCATATATTCTTTTACACCAGGCACAACACCAATATGTTGATGTTTCACGTAGTAATATAATGCTCTTGAGACTGAATAGTTGTTTCCAGCTATATTTTCGAATGTTGGAGCTGTTTTACTTATAACTGCACCCTGTAAGGTGTCTGAATTTTGATCTAAGTATGAAAAACCAAAAATACCGTATGCTAATGTATCTTCATTTAACTTTTGAACTATAAGATTGTCTTGTTCACCAGCTTCAATAAATGCGCCGTCCGTTCTCATTGCACGGCATTTCTTTGCTTTCATACCAGCAGCTTTTAAAGCAGCTTTAGCATCAGCATCTTTTTTACAATAACCTTTTTCATTAACCATTTCAGCAAATGATGCTCTTGTTCCAGATGTTGTTGGGGGTCCGTAAACTCTAATCTCAACGTTGGGTAATGATGGATTAACATCACTCCATTTTTTATAAGGGTTATCTACTAATTTACCTTTAATAGCTACCTTTGCTGTTAAAGCTTTTCCTAAATCAGATTTGGAAATATTTAAAACTTTACCTTTTTTTGAATTAGCAACGACAATACCGTCATAACCAACTTTAATTTCAGTTAACTTAACACCATTTTTTTCACAGTATTCTAGTTCTTTAACTTTCATTCTAGAAGAAGCATTACCTATGTCGATAAATTTTGTACCTACACCGTCACAAACTCCTTTTTTACCAACGGAAGATCCACCTGATTCTACCACTGGAGTTTTAAAGTTTGGATTTTTACCAAGTTGTTCTGCGATGATTCTAGCAAATGGTAAAACTGTTGAAGACCCTGCAATACTTATTGAATCTCTAGCTTGAGCAACAGTTGTTAGCACTAAACTAGAAATAACACTCGTCAAAATAATCATTTTTTTCATTTTTAACTCCGAATAAAGGTTTAATTGAATAACCCTTATTTGAACCTTTTATATGAAAGAAATATTTCAGAAATATTACATTTTTTTTAAAAGTTTAATTAAAAAGAAATTGTACTTATTAAATAATAAATAGAACCCGCAATAGTTGCAGACGCAGGTACAGTTATTATCCAAGCTGCCCCTATAGAATATGCAAAATTTCTCCTAACTAATTTTCTTTTAGTTCTTGAAGTTGAAGAAGACTTCCTTTCTGGATTTTCTCTAAACTCTCTTAAAAAACCAATCCCAAAAATAGCGCCTATGGCAATATGAGTAGAGCTAACTGGTAAACCTAAGGTTGTAGCAATTAACACTGTAATTGCAGAAGACAGGGCAACGCAATAAGCTCTTGGGGCATTTAATCTAGTTATTTTTTGACCTACTGTATTTATTAATTTAGGACCAAATAATAACAACCCTAAAGCAATACCTATTGCTCCAATAACCATCACCCATAATGGGATAGACACTTTTGCAGCTATTCCTTCATTAGGTGTAAATGTACTAACTATTGCAGCAAGTGGACCAACAGCATTAGCTACATCGTTGGCACCATGAGCAAAACATAATAGCGCAACACCAAATAAAAGAGGTAAGTGAAATAATTTATAAATATCTTCTTTCTTATTTTCCAAAGTTTTAACTTTGTTCTTTATGTAAGGTTTAGAAAGTAAATAGGCCAAAACCATGAACATAAAAGTATATAAATAGACTTCATTGGTGTTGAATTTATATATTTTTTTAAGGCCTTTCAGAGCCATATAAGCTGTAAAAGCACCTGCCATAAGCGAAATCAGAATGGGAACCCATTTAGAAGCCGCTTCTTTTTTATCTTTTACATTTAAAATTTTAACAATTATTAAGTATAGTAAAAGTGCAGCTACCAACCCTCCAAAAACAGGAGAAATAACCCAACTTGCTGCAATCGCAGCCATTGTTCCCCAATTGACGATCGAAGCTCCTGCAACAGTAAGACCTGCACCAAGAATACCTCCTACAATAGAATGGGTTGTTGAAACAGGAGAATTAAAAAAAGTAGCCAAATTAATCCAAAGAGCAGCGGCTAGTAACGCACTCAACATCAAATATCTAAATTGTGTTGTATTTATAAATTCACCTGGAGATATAATACCTTTTGAGACAGTGCTGACAACATCACCTCCAGCTAACAAAGCACCAGAGCTCTCACAAACAGCCGCAATTATAACAGCTGTCCCAACTGATATTACTTTTCCACCAACAGCTGGGCCCATATTATTTGCAACGTCATTTGCACCAATATTCAGCGCCATATATCCGCCAATCATTGCAGCCGCAACTAAAATAAAAGTTTGTTCACTTCCTAAGGATATATATTGCTCAACTGCTACAGCTACTAAAATTAAAAAAATTGCTGATATACCTAATAATATCAGGAGTTTTTTTTGTTCAATTAATTTGCCTTGGGAATAAGCTAACCGTCTTAAATCATTAACATATCTGTAATCTGTCTTATCAGTTTTATTTGTCATTAAAGACTCCCAATTATTTATTAATGAAACAAATAATTAATAAATATTACAGTTTTATTACATTTTTATTTTATTATTGGAAAAGTGATTGAAAAATTAGTTTCTTCATTAGGAGTGCTATTTATAGATAATTGTGCTCTATGCTTGATAAGAATATGCTTTACAATTGCTAAGCCAAGACCAGTCCCACCTATTTTCCTTGATCTTGCTTTATCAACACGAAAAAATCTCTCAGTTAATCTGTCTATATATTTATTAGGTATTCCTTCTCCCCTATTAATAACACTGACTTTAATTTCTTTATTTTTTTCCTGCTCAATCCTCACTATGACATTAGTATTATCAAAACCATATTTGATGGCATTTTCTAAAAGATTTACGAATACTTGATTGATTTCATCAATATCTCCGCTGATAAAACAATTTTTATGAGGATCACTTCTTAAATCCTCAATTAATATTTTGTTGTCTTCTTTTAAACTTTTTTCATTAATAGATGAAATAATATGTTTTATTGGGTCTATAAGTGAAATAGTTGTGTTAGGTGTAATATGTTCTTCTGTCTCCACTTTTGACAATGACAAAATGTCATCGATTAATCTATTCATACGCTTTGCTTCTTCATCCATAATTTTTAGAAACTTATTGCGGTCTTTTTCATCATTAACTGAACCAGATAATAAAGTCTCAATAAAGCCAACTAAGCTTGTCAAAGGCGATCTCAGCTCATGACTTACATTTGCGACAAAGTCACGTCTTACTTTTTCTAAGTTTCTTTGAAGTGTCATATCTAGCAAAAGAATAGCATACAAATTTTCTTCAATTTTTGTTGCTTTAATAATAAGAGATCTTTTTAAGATATCATTTGTTTGGAAATGAAACTCATCACTTAAACTTCCACTTGAATGGCTTTCTTCTAAATTTTTAAATTCAAATATATTAATAAAATCATTAATATTTTTATTTTTTAATTTCTGATTAAGAAATTGCTGTGCCATAGAATTTGATGAAATAATGAAACCTAGACTATCACAGAGAATTAAGCCATCATCCAAAAGTTGGCTTAAATTTTTTATATTTGATGGTATAATTTTGTTGCTCATCTTAATAATTTCTTAAAGCGTAATAAATCTGTAATGAATAAACTTTAAATAAGTTTACATTAAATTATCACATCATTAAATAGATATAATATGTAAAAATTTTTGAGGTTTAAAATGGTCAATTTAGCAATCAACGGTGTAGGTAGAATTGGTAAACTTGTCCTGAAACTTTTAATTTCTAAAAATTTTAAGATTAAGTATTTAAATGAGTTAAATGGAGACAGTGCCTCTTTACTACACAGTCTAGAATTTGATAGCATTCATGGAAAATGGGATTGTAACTTTCAAGCAGACAAAAACTTTGTTAAAATTAACAATGAAACAATTAAAACAAGTTTTTCAAATGACATTGATAACCTTAATCTAGAAAAGATTGACATACTAATTGATTGTACTGGAGCAAATAAAAAAACTTCTATACTACAAAAATATTTTAACAAAGGTGTGAAAAAAGTAATAGTTTCCGCACCAATCAATGATAATGACATTGTCAATATTGCGTATGGTGTAAACCATAATATATATAAACCAGAAAAACATAATATAATAACAGCAGCAAGCTGCACTACAAATTGTATAGCACCTGTAATTAAAGTTTTACATGAGAAAATTGGTATAAATCACGGTTCTATAACAACAATTCATAATTTAACAAATAGCCAGACCTTAGTCGACATACCCCACAAAGACCTTAGAAGAGGCAGATCTGCAATTAATAATTTAATACCCACGACTACTGGATCAGCAAAAGCTATTTCATTAATTTACCCTGAGTTAAAAGGAAGATTAAATGGCCATGCTGTTAGAGTTCCTATCTTAAATAGCTCTCTAACTGATTGCGTTTTCGAGATGAAATCATCAACCAATATAGAACAAATTAATAGTCTATTTAAATCAGCCAGTGAAAATGAACTAAAAGGTATTTTAGGGTATGAAGAACGTCCATTAGTTTCTTCTGATTTTGTTAATGATCCCAGAAGCTGTATTGTTGATAGCTTGTCTACAATGGTTGTAAATGAAACACAAGTTAAAGTCTATGCATGGTATGATAATGAATGGGGATACGCAAATAGACTGGTCGACATAGTTGGCATGGTAGCAAAAAATATTTAATAATGATTAACCTTGAAAATAATCAAATTTCTTTTGTTTTAATCACTCTTGCCTATTGGTTTTTTATGCTTACGGATGGCGCATTAAGAATGATAGTGCTTCTCCATTTTCATATTTTAGGGTTTACGCCATTACAATTAGCATATTTGTTTCTGTTGTATGAATTTTTAGGCATGATTACCAATCTTACAGCCGGTTGGATAGCAAAAAGATTTGGGCTTAATAAAACATTATTTGCAGGGATAATTCTTCAAATTTTATCTTTGTTGATTTTATCTCAAGTTAACCAAAGTTGGAACATACCCTATTTAGTTACTTTTGTAATGTTTACACAAGGATTTTCAGGCATAGCTAAAGATTTGACTAAAATGAGCGCTAAAAGCTCAGTTAAATTATTATCGCCAGATCAAAACTCAAAATTATTCAAATGGGTTTCTTTATTAACGGGCTCAAAAAACGCTATTAAAGGACTTGGTTTTTTATTTGGCGCCCTTCTCTTGTCTTACACAAGCTTTTACATCTCGTTAGTTATAATGGCCATATTACTCTCTACAATATTTATTATAGTATTATTAAGCCTTAATACTGATATTGGCTCCATTAATAAAAAATCGAAGTTTACAGATATTTTTTCAAAAAATAAAAATATCAATTATCTCAGCCTAGGAAGAGTTTTCCTCTTTGGTTCAAGAGATGCATGGTTTGTAGTTGCTTTACCAATCTTTTTATACTCTGCACTATCTGATGGGTCATTAGAAGGTAATAAAAAGGCTTTTTTTATCATTGGATCATTTATGGCTGCATGGACTATTTTTTATGGATTTATTCAAACTATTACGCCAAAAATTTTAATAAAAGATAAATTGTTTAGCACACAAATCAAAATCTGGGCAGGTTTGTTATGTTTAATACCTATTCTTTTAGTAGCGCTTAATTATTATTTAAAAGAATATAGTGTTTATAATGTTATGTTTCTTCTTTTTATATTTGGGTTTGTTTTTGCAATAAACTCTTCTCTTCATTCATTTTTAATTCTTCAATATACTGATAAAGAAAGAGTGTCTCTCGACGTAGGCTTTTACTATATGTCTAATGCGTTTGGCAGATTAACAGGAACATTATTATCAGGATTATGTTTTGAACTAGGTGGGTTTACACTATGCCTCTTAGTCGCAGCAATTTTACTATTTATAAATAGACTTTCTATGGAAAAACTAGATTTGAAAAACATTAAAACTTAATTAAAACTCTCAACTTTTTCATTTTGCTTCGATAAGCTGGATTGATAAATAGCCTCTAAAACCGAAATATTTTGAAATTTTTCAACGTCAGTGAAAAGATATTCTCTTTCACCATTAATACTATCAATGAAATTATGAATATTTGCAGAAACTGTATCCGTCCATTCAAAGTTTTCTTCTTCAACTTTGCCATCATTCATGACTATTTTCATATAAGAAGGTCCTGGTGTATCTGGGTGAGAGCTATCAACCAACTCGACCCAGCCATTTTCTCCCCAAATAGTAACTCTTTGGTAATGAGTGGTTTTTAATATTGCCGTAATTTGAGTACTTAGACCGGAATAATGTTGAAGACTTGCCGTAACAACATCACCAGTTTTAAAATCTAATACTCGTTTAGCAGTTGTTGCAAAAACTCTGTCTACAGGGCCAAATAACCAAATCATTAAATCAGTTAAATGAACACCCATACCAGTCATACCAGCAGCAGGAGCAAACTTAGGATCAGCTCTCCAATTATCAGAGGGCAAACCTGCTAGTTTATCATGACTAAAATGCCCCTCCGCGTACATTATACTTCCTAACTTATTAGAAGTTACAATGTCCTTTAACCTCATCCACCCTTTTTCAAATCTCCTTTCATGACCAACACCAAGGATCAATCCACTCTCATTACAAGAATCTATCATTTTTTTGACTTCAATTGATTTCAATGACAATGGTTTTTCACAAAAAACATGAATTCCAAGTTTTGAAGCCTTTATGGTTTGTTCCATATGAAAGGAATTGGGAGTACAAAGAATGATGGCGTCAAATTTACCCAAACTTAACGCTTCATCAAAGTCTTTATAAATTTCAAGATTATGATTTTTGGCTATTTTTTGTGACTCTTGATCTGGGAAAGGATCAATTAAACTAACAATCTCCAACTTATTAGAAAGAGATAATCTTTCAATCATCACTTTGCCCCACCAACCAAGGCCAGCTATTGATAACTTAATAGTCAAAACAAAACTTGATTAAGGTGAAGGTATTAATTGATCATTTTGTGGAACAAGCCAACCTTTTTGGACGGCTGGTCTATCTGCCAATTCCTTATACCATCTAGTGACATTTGGAAATTCATTTAAATCTATTTCTTGCCAATCAAA
>CAKZQZ010000005.1 GCA_937142855.1 uncultured Alphaproteobacteria bacterium
TTAGTTTGTGCTGGTACTCCATGCACAGACGTATCTTTGGCTGGTCAAAAACAGGGTATTTTTGGAAACACTAAATCTGCTCTTTTCTGGCAATTTAAAAGAATTGTTGATGAAGTACAACCAACATACTGGTTTTTAGAAAATGTAAAAATGCATTCTAAATGGGAGGATGCAATATCTGAGGCTTTAAATAAAGCGCCAATAAGACTAAATTCAGCTTACTGGAGCGCACAAAACCGTGAAAGGCTATACTGGACTAACGTAACTGATAAAGTTGATTTAAAAGTCGGAAATGATCCCATTTTAAAGGATATATTACAGTATAACACAGACCATAAATGGATTGACACCACCAACAAATATTTCAATAATGAACCATTATTTGAGATTAATGGATGTGCTCAAAGGGCAAGATACTGGGGCAAAAATAAAACAAGACAAGTTATTGAATTCAGAAAAGATCAAAAAGCTAATTGTTTAACAACTGTTGCAAAAAACTCTTATGTTTATATTAATGGGCAAGTTAGAGATTTAAATATAACAGAAAGAGAAAGACTTCAGTGCTTGCCTGACAATTACTGTAAAGCAATATCTAAATCAAAAGCAGTGAAGGCTTTAGGGAATGCTTGGACTATAGAAGTTATTAAAGAATTTTTTAAAAATATGAAATATGAAATGGAGATATCTGAATCCACTACTCTGGCTATTTGAGATACTAGGGGTAATTGGTGCGCTTATTATGGGGCTTGGAGTATTTTTAATTTACATGAGAGAATGGTTTATTAATTTTGAATTTAAACTTTCAAACAAATGGAAATAAGATTAAACGAGGATAAAACCAAGGCTAAGTGGTTTACCGACAAAGAAAAAGGCAAACTACAAAAAGTTAAACAAGATAGTGATGGTAAGTATATTACAGTTAAAGGTGAAAAACATTACATCAATCATTTGTTTGAAATCAAAAAAGAAAAAGTTAAATTAGAAGAAAATGATTTGAAAGTATATCATGCATACTTTGAAAGTAAAACTTTTTGGGATAAGATGTTTGATGATGTAGCAGAAGACGATTATTACCACTACAGGTCAAAATGTACAGGAATGCCTAAATCATTTTTTCTACAAGAACTTAGTGAGGTTGACTAAAACTGTGATGATTATATGCTTTTTTAATTCTAGCATAATCTTCTATATCAATTTGTCTCATCAAATTACCAACCTCTAAAAAAGTTAAAG
>CAKZQZ010000006.1 GCA_937142855.1 uncultured Alphaproteobacteria bacterium
GAGGCAAGGGTTCTGATGTTCATAAAGCGACAGTTGTTGGTGACACCGTAGGTGATCCTTTGAAGGATACATCTGGCCCATCAATGAATATTTTAATAAATGTAATGGCAATTGTAAGTCTTGTAATTGCCCCATTGCTGGTTTGATGAGAGTACATTATTATGAATTCATATCTTATTTTATTTAATTTAAGGTATTGTTATGAAAATATTAATAACTGGAGTTGCAGGTTTTATAGGTTTTCATCTTTCACAATATTTACTTAAAAAAAACTTTGATATAGTTGGTGTAGACAATGTAAATGATTATTATGATTTAAATTTAAAAACTGACCGTTTAAAAATATTAAAAAATAATAATCTAAATTTTAAAAAAATTAATATTGCAGATAAAACTAAAGTTGACGAAATTTTTAATAGTGAAAGACCTTCAGTTGTAATACACCTTGCTGCTCAGGCGGGTGTTAGATACTCAATTAAAAATCCATACCAATATATTGCGTCTAACATTGTTGGCTTTCAAAATATAATTGAAAATTGTCGAAAATTTAACGTTAATCATTTAATGTATGCGTCATCATCATCAGTTTATGGACTAAATAAAAAAACACCTTTTGCAGAAAATCATATTACAGATAATCCAGCAAATTTATATGGTGCTTCAAAAAAGTCTAATGAACTAGTAGCATTTTCATATTCTAATCTTTATTCACTTCCAACAACTGGTTTAAGGTTTTTTACAGTTTATGGTCCATGGGGAAGACCTGATATGGCTTATTTTAAGTTTACTAAAAACATAATAGAAGGCAAACCAATAAATGTTTATGGAAATGGCGAAATGTATAGGGACTTCACTTATATAGATGACGTTATTAATGCAATTTCTAAATTAATAGATATAATACCAAAAAAAAATAATAATCAAAAAATTGAACATGTGCCCGCAGAAGTTTATAATATTGGTAATAGTAATACTGTCTTATTAAAAGACTTTATAGAAATTATTGAAGATATAACAGGAATTAAAGCAATTAAAAATTACTTGCCAATGCAGATGGGCGATATTTATAAAACCTATGCAAGTATTAATAAACTTTACAATCAAACTGGTATCAAACCAACAACAAATATTAATGAAGGGTTACGATTGTTTATTAATTGGTACAGAAGTTTTTATAAATAATTATAAGTTTCTTACAATCGAAGAAAAATCTAGCTTACCTTTGCCTTCATTTACCATTTTTTTGTAAAGATTTAGAGCATTTATTCCTATAAATGGCTCAGTATTTAAGTCTTTACCAGTCTGTATGGCTAAACTCAGATCTTTTACCATCAAATTTGTTGAAAAACCTGCCTCGAAGTCATAATCAGCTGGAGATTTTGGTCCAACATTCTTTACTGGGAAGTAATTATTTATTGCCCAACAAGAACCACTAGAAGTTGAAACTACATCAAAAAATTTTTGTAAATCTAAACCTAACTTTTCAGCAATTTTTAGAGCTTCACCTGTTCCCAACATAGTTATTGCTAAAATCATATTATTACATAATTTGATAGATTGTCCTGATCCGTTTTCTCCACAAAGAACAGCCTTGCTTCCCATAGCTTCAAATAAAGGTTTGCATGATTCATAAATTTTCTTTTTGCCACCAACCATAAAAGTTAGTGTTGCATCTTTAGCACCAATTACACCACCAGAAACTGGAGCATCTAAAAAATTTAAACTATTTTTTTCCAGCACATCATAAATTTCTTTAGTTGTCTTGACATCTATTGTTGAGCTATCGACAAATATAGTGTTTTTATTTGCATATTTAAAATTTGACAAAATAACTTGTTTTAAAGCAGATCCATCAGGAAGCATTGTTATTACAAAATTTTTATCTTTAACTGTTTCTTCAAGATTATTTGCTAATATTACATTATTTTTTCATCCAGAAAATCCTATTAATGTTTATGTAGAATTAGATTATCTCCAGAAATGTTTAGATGTTAG
>CAKZQZ010000007.1 GCA_937142855.1 uncultured Alphaproteobacteria bacterium
GATCTAATATTAATTTGCTCTAACACATCTAATATTTCTATTGGAGGAATTGATAGAGCAGCCGACGATTTTTTTGAATTAGGTGAGATTGCAAAACAGAGGTCTATCAAAGTAGGTTATGAGGCACTCGCTTGGGGAAAATATATTAATGATCATAGAGATGCCTGGGAGGTAGTAAGAAGAGCCAATCATGAAAACGTTGGTATTATTTTAGACTCCTTTCATACTCTGTCTAAAAACATTGATTTAAACTCATTAGCCTCTATTCCACCTGAAAAAATATTTATAGTTCAATTGGCCGATGCACCTCTCCATAATATGGATCTATTATACTGGAGTAGACATTTTAGAAACATGCCAGGCCAAGGTGACTTGCCAATTTTAAATTTTATGGATGCTCTAAACAAAACAAATTATGATGGATATCTATCACTTGAAATATTTAATGACAATTACAGATCTGGTCCAAGAGATCTAATTGCAAAAGATGGCCAAAGATCTCTAAAATCTTTAATTTACAAAAGTAAAATAGAGAAAAAAGAAAATATCAAAATTAATAAAATTGAGTTTATTGAATTTGCTACTAATGAAGAGCATTTAGAACTAATAGAAAATATCTTATTCTCCATGGGCTTTATTGAAATAGGGAAACATATAAGCAAAAGAATTAAGCTATTTGTATTTGATGATGTTAAGTTTATTGTTAACTATGAACAAAGCCCTTTAATCAAAGAAAATAGTCAGCAAGGTCCATACCCATATGCTTATGGAATGAATATTAATGATTTAAATTTATTACAAAAAAAGGCTGAATTCTTAAATATTGACTTAATAAGAAAAAAAGAAAACTCAAACATTTCAATGAACGTTATTAAGAATATTGATGGTTTAATTTATGTTATAAGTGACGATGATGATAAAATTTGGGAAAAAGATTTTAAATACTTAATTAAATCCAAAACTAATAATTTTAATCTTAAAATAGATCATATAGCCCAAACTCTTCAACATGACGAAATGATGTCTTCATTATTATCTTATTCAACACTATTTGACTGTAAAAAATCACCTGTAATAGACATTATAGACCCTGATGGAATTATAAAAAGTCAAATAATTGAGAATGAAACAAAAACTTTTAGAATGACTATGAATGGAGCAGAGAACTCAAAAACAAATGCTGGTCAATTTCTAAAAAAAAACAAACGACCAGGCATACAACATATCGCTCTTAGTTCTAACAATCTAATTGGTCTGGTTAATGAGCTTAAGAGTAAAGGCCAGAGTTTTCTTAAGGTTTCGGATAATTATTATGATGACATAGAAGCCCGCTTTGGCTTAGATTTTAATTTTTGTAATGAATTAAAGGAATTAAATATATTATATGATGAAGATGAAAATGGTTCGTTTCTTCAGGTATATACAAACCTAATTAATAATACTTTCTTCTTTGAAATTGTACAGCGCATTAATAATTATCAAGGATATGGTGCGAACAACGCACTATTTAGAATAGCAGCACAGAAAAATATGATTTAATTAAATTGTTTTGATAAAGCTAATAATTGTACTTTTAATTGTTTCATCTTGAATATGAAATCTATCGACAGTTTGTTCCCAGTCGGTATCTTTGTGATCATTAATAAACAATGAGAATTCATTACTGGATTTTATATCTTGATCTAATTTAGATCTTGAAAAAAGTATTAAAATTAAAGATCTTATATCCATATTTCTTATATCAAAACTTAACTCTACAACTTTATTAAAATCTTCAGCAAAAAAATAACCTAATATTAGATCTTTTATTCTATTGTCAGATGTGGATTGACCCTGTGGAACTGGATCTAACTCAAATGCCTTATTTAGTAATTCTAAACCTTTATCAACTTTACCTGTTCTTACTAAAACCTCACCATAACCAGATAAAACTCTAGGGTCATTAGGAACCATATTAAATGCTTTTCTACCATGGTCTTCAGCTAAAATATAATCATGACTACTTAAATAAACCGCTGACAACATTCTATGGCATTCAAAGTCATTTTCATTTAATTCGAGAGCTTTTTCAATATTATCTTTGGCCTCAGAAAACACCTCATCGCTATCACGGTCTGTAAAGCCTCTATATAAAGCTTGACCTAAAGTACAAACTTTCCAAGCATATGCTTGCGCATTACCAGGATCAGCTATTAAAGCTTTATCAAAACACTTGAGAGCTTCAATATTTGCTTCTTTGGAAAATTTGTGATGATTTTCTTTACCTCTTAGGAGGTATTCATAAGAAGTGATATTCTCAGTAGGTTTTCTTTTAGATCTCTGCAATGAACTTATTTCTATCTCACCAAGTAAAGCAATTGATATTTTTCTAACTATCTCGTCTTGCAAATCAAAAATATCTTCCATAACCCTATCATATTTATTACTCCAAATAATACTATCATCATTAGCATCACTCAATTCAATGTTTATCCTAACTCGTTTACCAGAAGCTCTGATACTACCAGTAACGACAAAGTCTAGCTCAAACTTCTTTGAAAACTCCTTAAGTTCTTCATTTTCATTTTTGAAATTTACAGTTGTTTGCCTAGAGAGAATTTCAAACTCTCGCATCATTGAAAATTCTGTTATCAAATCCTCTACAATACCATCCACTAAAAAACCACTATCCTGGTCTTGGCTATTATTTACAAAAGGTAAAATTGCAAACTTAAGTTTTTTATTTACAATTTTATTAGATGCTTTTTTGAATTTATTTTTACCATCACCCAATAAAGAGAAGACATCAAAATCATTCGAAATATTTTTTAAATCTATTTTTCCAAGGGAATAAATGGGTTCACCTATTTTTTTATTAATATGTTGTTTTACAATATCAGATATCAGAATTTCTCCTGATGGCGATTGACTTTCTAATCTTGCCGCAATATTTACACCATTTCCGTAAATATTTTCTCCCTCAATAATTATATCGTCCAAATGTATACCAACTCTCCAGTAAAGTTTTGGATTTGTTTTTTCTAGATTATTTCTAACTTTAATTGCTTTTTGAAATTCTATTGCAGCGTTTACACTACTAACAGGGCTATCAAATTCTGCAATTACAGAGTCACCCGCAGTATGAAAAATTCTACCAGAATATTTATTTATTAAAGGGTCAATGATTTCACGACAAGCCTTCAAACTTTCTAAAGTTTTTTCTTCTTGTTTTTCCATATGCTTACTAAAACCAACACA
This sequence comes from uncultured Alphaproteobacteria bacterium, assembly GCA_937142855.1. Lineage (GTDB taxonomy): Bacteria > Pseudomonadota > Alphaproteobacteria > Puniceispirillales > Marisalimonadaceae > Marisalimonas. The sequence continues at coordinate 3,238 of CAKZQZ010000007.1, forward strand.
ATCTGTCGCAAGAATTGTCGCTAATTTTCGTTTCACTTGGGACAATTTGAAACCCCTTATATTTAATAAGATTGTATGTTAACTGTTTTATTTCCTATAAAACAACTACTTTCCAAAAAAATGAACACCCAAGTTTAAAATGTTTTAAATGTATGCAAAATCAGATTTAAATTCATATGAAAATTTTAAAGTTTTTTTCAAAAATCTATACAAATTTTTAATATAAATATTGATTCACATTACTATTTTTAAAAAAAGTGGAACTAAAATTGATGTTGTTAAGCCACTTAAACCCATACCTACAGCTGCAAATACACCAGCATTTTTATCTTTACTCATTGCTCTAGCTGTTCCTATTCCATGACTTGCAAGACCTAAACTAAAACCCCTTGCTTCCATTTTTTTTAATTTCATTACGTCAAAAACAAAAATTCCTAATGAAGCTCCTATTATCCCAGTAATAATTGTAATAATTGCTGTTAAAGAAGGAATACCTCCAATAATTTCAGAAATGCCCATTGCAATTGGCGCCGTAACACTTCTTGGTAATAAACTTAAAATTAATTCCTTTTGGATTTCAAATTGTATTGACAGAATATATGTAACTAAAATAGCAAAAACAGATCCTATGATAAGAGATATAAATATGGCTTTACTATTTAAAATTATTAAATGCCATTTTCTATAAATTGGGATTGCTAAAGCGACAGTAACAGGTCCTAGAAGAAAATGAATAAACTTAGCACCTTCAAAATAACGCTCATACTTAATATCAAATGATATTAATATTATACTAACTAACAAAACACTTATTGCCACCGGGTTCAATAGAGGGAATAAATTAAATTTTCTGTAAATTGAATCTGATATTATATAAGATCCTATAGTTAACGTAAGCCAAAATAAAGGCTCAGCCTGAAGATAAACCCAGATACTGTAAAGTTTTTGTTGATCTATCATTTTTGTTCATCTTCTTTAAGCAATTTTTCCATTATAAATCCGGTTATTGCAAGAGTTAACAATGTGCCTAAAATTATTATAGTAATTACTGATATTAAATTATCTTCTAAAAGAGTTAAATGCATTACAACTCCTACACCTACAGGAATAAATAATAAAGGAAGGTAATTTAGTAGACTTTCACATGATCTTATAAGATCATTTTGAAAATTAGTTGATGCATTAAAATACTTATTTTTTATCAATAAAACAGTTAGTAAAAGAATTAACCCTATAACAGGGCCTGGAATACTTATTTCCAAAAACTTTTGGATAAATTCTCCAACTAATTGAAATAAAAAAATAGTAAAAATACTATTAAGCATAAAAACCTTTTGATTAGATAGTTTTACTAAAAGAAAGCTTGTATTCCTGTTTGGGCTCTTCCAAGAATTAACGCATGAACGTCGTGAGTGCCTTCATAAGTATTAACAGTCTCAAGGTTCATTAGATGCCTCATGACTTGATATTCAGCATGTATACCGTTTCCTCCATGCATATCCCTAGACATTCTTGCTATATCAAGAGCCTTACCACAATTATTTCTTTTTATAAGTGATATAGATTCAGGTGCCAAATTTCCTTGATCAAATAATCTTCCAACTTGAAGAGCGGCACTTAAGCCTAATGTTATTTCCGTTTGCATATCTGCTAGTTTCTTTTGGATTAATTGAGTAGCAGCAAGTGGTTTTCCAAATTGTTTTCTATCCAAAGTATACTGACGAGCCCTAAACCAACAATCCTCTGCGGCACCCATAACTCCCCACGCTATGCCATATCTAGCTCTATTCAAACAACCAAATGGTCCCTTCAAACCAGTTACATTAGGCATTAGATTTTCATTAGGAACAAAAACTTTATCCATTACTATCTCACCAGTAATAGATGCACGTAGTGACAATTTACCTTTTATTTTCGGGGCACTTAATCCATTCATACCCTTTTCTAAGATAAACCCTTTTATAGCATTTTCATGCTCCTTTGATTTTGCCCATACAACAAATACATCTGCAATTGGGGAATTAGAAATCCACATTTTAGAACCAGATAAAAGATATCCACCTTCAACTTTTGTTGCTGTGGTTTTCATTGATCCAGGGTCAGAACCAGCATCCGGTTCTGTTAATCCAAAACATCCAATTAAGTTACCAGAGGCTAAACCTGGCAAATATTTTAATCTTTGTTCTTCGGAACCATAAGTGTAGATTGGGTGCATTACTAATGATGATTGTACAGACATCATTGATCTATAACCAGAGTCAACTCTTTCCACTTCTCTTGCAACAAGACCATATGATACGTAAGAAGCTCCAGCACAACCATATTTTTCTGGAATTGTAATACCTAATAATCCTAGCTCGCCCATTTCCTTAAAAACATCTTTATCTGTTTTTTCATCCAAAAAAGCTTCTTCAACCCTAGGCAAAAGTTTAGATTGCGCATAATCATGAGCTGTTGATTTAATAAGTTTCTCTTCTTCAGAAATTAAAGACTCTAATAACAAAGGGTCTTCCCAATTAAATTGAGGTTTTACTAATTTACTAGTTTTAATATCTACAATTTTTTCACTATTATTTTTTACTTGAGTATCCATTTTATTTCCTTTTTTTTCAAAATACTTAATATCTGGTTACAAGACAATAACTATTCAGACTTTGATAATTCATTTAAATGTCTTTCAACAAAATCTAATCTATCTTGTCCCCAATAAACCTGATCTTCTACTATAAATGTTGGGGCACCGAAAACATCATTTTTAATTGCTTTACTTGTATAATTTTCAAAAGTCTTAGTACACTCTGAAGTTTTTGCAAGTGACATAATTTCGTCAGCATCTAAACCTATTTTTGTTATTATATCAAAAAGAGTTTTTTCATTATCAATGTCTAACTCCTCAACCCACAAAGCATTCATAATATCGTTTGCAAGAACGAATTCCTTCTTTGTATTTTTTATTTTTGAAGCAATGATAACTAAAGATGGCAAAAGAGATTTCGAAGGGAAAAACTTAGGTTGAGGAATTAATTTTATTTTGAGATATTTGCTCCACCTCTCCAATTCTTGCAAACGTATTTTTTGTCTTTGAGGAGGTCTCTTGGAAACTGGCAGCCCCCCAGAAATTGGGAAAATATCTCCGTAATTAACTGGATAAATATTCAATTTAACATCAAAATTTTTAACCATTGCTAGCAAACGCTCATGTCCTAGAAAAGTCCATGGACTTCCATGGCTCATATAATAATCAATTTCTATCATTCTTTACTCTAAAATATTAATCACCAAAGCCAGATCCAGCTTTTTTATATTCATTTCTTGGTGGGCTGAAAATATCTAATATTTTAGCTCCATTTGGTCCACCAATTATACCATGTTCAACTCCTCCAGGGGTTTGCCAAAAATCACCTTTTTTTATTTCAATTTGTTCGTTCCCCTGAATTCTTATACCTGAACCTTCTAGCAAAAAGCCCCATTGTTCTTCTGGATGAGAATGAATTTTTCCCTTAGCATTTGCTTCAATTGAAACAATTGATAACATGGCTTGTTCACCGCAGAATATTCTGGTTGAAATACCATCTCCTAGAATTCTACTTATCCCTGTATTAACTTCATCAATATTATAAAATTTATCTTTTTGTGTCATATTTTTCACCATTTTAAAATCTAAGCGGGCTTATCACCTGCAAACGTAATTCTATGCATTAACCTTCTTTGACCATGATAATCATTAATTGGATTGTGCATTGTACATCTATTATCCCAAATTGCCACTGAACCTGGTTTCCATCTAAATCTACATGTGAACTCTGATTTAATTTGATGTTTAAATAGGAATTCTAGAATTGGTTGGCTCTCCTCCTCTGTCATTCCAACAAAATTGGTTGTATGCGCTTCATTTACATAAAGCGATTTTCTTTTGGTTTCTGGATGGGTTCTAACAACAGGATGAACAGCCTTTAATTCATCTCCTTTAAGACCAACTGAAGCATGCTTCATTATATCTGATCTTGTTTTCGCCACCCTTGCCTTTCCAGAAATATTAACTGCTTCCAAAGTATTTAGAAACTTTTTCATACCCTCTGACAAACTTTCATAAGCTAAATATTGATTAGACCACTCTGTATCACCACCATAATGAGGTATCTCTATACCATATAACATAGTTCCCATAGGTGGTTCTTCTTGATAAGTTGTATCACTGTGCCAAATACCACCAAAATTGTTAATGTCCGTCTCCTTCTTCAAGATAGGTGTTATTTCTGGAAATTCCTCTAAACTTTTAACAAAAGGGTATACAATAGGTTTACCAATTCTTTCAGCAAATGCTTTTTGTGTTTTAGGTTCAAAATTTTGATTTCTAAAAAAAATAACTTGGTAGGTTAAGAGTGCATCATAAATCTCTTCAATAATGTTGTCCGGAAGATTATCGGATAAATTAACATTCTCTATTTGAGCACCAAGAGCTCCAGCAGTTGGAAAAACCTCTATATTTTTAAAATCTTTCTTAACATTAAAATTTAAGTTCATTTGGTTATATTTTCTCCTTCAAAAAATAAAAGATGCATATAAGAAATTAATTGCACTTAAAATATTAAACAGCAATAATTAATATGTTAAACACAAAGTTTTTTAATAAATTAATTAGTATTATGAAAAAAATTAAATCTCCACATCTCGAGGTTAACGAAGATTGGTTAAGTTTAAGAAAAGAAGAAGCACTTCTTCCAGATCTACCTATAATTGACCCGCATCATCATCTATGGAATGTCGGTTTTGGCAAATACTACGTTGAAGAATTGTTAAATGACATAAGTTCTTCTGGTCATAATGTTAAAGCAACTGTTTATATTATGAGTTCTTCTAACACCAAATTATATTCTAAAGAAGGTCCTGAAGAATATAAAACTCTACCTGAAATAGAATTTGCAACCAAAGAAGGTAAAAGAAGTGATCTTTTTTACAATAATACTGTTAAGGTGAACGCATCTATAGTTGGCTCATTGGATCTAACACATGGTGACAAACTAAAGCCTGTGATTGAAAAAGGAATTGAGTTTAGCGAGGGTCGCCTTAAAGGGATAAGAATGCTTTTAGCTTCTCATAGGGACCCCAGAATAACATCTGGTGCAGTGAGGTCGGATTTAGGGTTAATGCTCCATCCAAATTTTATTGAAGGAGCTAAATGTTTGCAAGAGGCTGGACTGTCCTTAGATTTTTGGATTTATCATACACAACTTAATGAAATGGAACAAATAGCAAAAGCTTTACCTGATTTAAATATAATATTAAATCATATAGGTGGACCAATTCAGATAGGTGAATATGAAGGTAAACAAGCGCTTACTCATAGAGAGTGGAGACCTGCAATGATGAGATTGTCACGTTTACCAAATATTCGCGTAAAATTAGGAGGTTTAGGGATGGCTCTAAATGGTGCTAAGTTTCATTTAAATGAAACCCCTCCAAGCTCTACTGAATTATCTGACACATGGAAACCATGGATATACGAAACAATAAATATGTTTGGCGTTGAAAGGTGTATGTTTGAAAGTAATTTTCCTGTTGATAAAGGATCATGCAGTTATGGTTCACTCTGGAATGCTTTTAAAATTATTTCTAAAGAGATGTCACAAGACGAAAAAAATAAATTATTTTATGAAAACGCATCTAATGTATACAAAATACAAATATAACCATGGAACCTGTGAGGTCAGTTAAATGCAAGTATCTATTCTTGAACAATCAGTATCTGTTGAAGGAAAACCTCACTCAATTACTATTCAGGAAAGTATTAACCTTGCTATAAAAGCAGAACAGTTAGGTTTCAAAAGATTTTGGGTGTCTGAGCATCATAATCACCCCACCATAGTAGGGAGTGCTCCTGAGGTTTTAATGGCGGCAATAGCAACTAAAACAAAAAAAATAAGGATTGGAAGTGCAGGTATTATGTTACCCCATTATGCGCCCTTTAAGATTGCTGAACAATTCAAAGTATTAGAAGCTATTGCACCAAATAGAATTGATTTAGGTCTTGGTAGAGCTCCTGGTTCTGATGGAAGAACTGCCTTGGCGTTAAATCCTAATAGTAGAGAAGACAGTGAGCAATTCCCTAGTAATGTAAGAGATTTAATCGCATGGGTTTCTAATGAAAAATTATTAGAAGGACATCCCTTTAGGCATCTAGTCGCCCAGCCTGAAACTAAAACAAATCCTGAAATTTGGATGTTAGGAACTTCTAATTATGGAGCACAACTAGCTGCCTACCTTGGTCTTCCTTATTGCTTTGCTCATTTCATAACTGATGGTCAAGGCATGAAAAATGCTATTGACCTTTACAAATCTGAGTTTAGACCAAACAAGAATTTAAAAAAACCTTTAGTTAATGTATGTTTATGGGCCTTGACTGCTAATACCGAAGAAGAGGCTAAATACCTTTTTTCATCAAGAGCTGCATGGAAAATAGGAAGAAACTTTGGGCATTTAGAGCCAATAACTGACCCTGACAATGCAATAAATATTATCTATGATAATAATTGGGAAGAACAATATGAATTGATGTATAACAAATCATTAGTTGGAGAAGTCAAACAAACTTGTGAAAAAATTTCTAATTTAGTTCAAGAAAATGAAATTGATGAAATCGCTATTTTGACTTGGTGTCACAATGAGAAATCTCGGATTAAATCTTATGAATTGTTTGCAGACGGTTTTCAATTATCTTCTTATAATAAATTAGCAAAAGCTTAACTGTAAATTGATTTCTAAAATAAAGCTTTATATCAATATTTAAAGAAGGAGATACAATTGTTTTCTAAAGAATTTATAAATAAATTAAGAATAATTTTCGTACTTTTCTTTTTTTTATCAATGAACGGGTGTAGTAAAATCGATATGAAACAATTTGAAAACAACATACCTAAATTAGATTTATTTAATTTTTTTGAAGGTAACACGATTGCCTATGGTATTTTTGAGGATAGATTTGGAAATTTAAAAAGGCAATTTAGAGTTAATATTTCTGGTACAGTTGTGGACGAAACACTAATACTAGATGAAGATTTTTTGTATGATGATGGTGAGAAAGCAAAACGTATTTGGAAAATCAAAAAAATCAGCACTCCAAACATAGTTTCATATGAAGGCGAAGCTGAGGACATCGAAGGCAAAGCGACTGGATCAATTTCTGGTAATGCACTTAACTGGTCATATGACATTTATTTAAACATCAAAGGATCTAATATTAAGGTTCATTTTAATGATTGGATCTATAAACAAAGTGAAAACTTAGCGATTAATCGGGCTTACGTAAGTAAATTTGGTGTTAATATTGGTTCAGTTACCTTAGTATTTCTAAGAGGAGAAACTGCAGCTCAAGTAGGAACTCTCAATCTTAAAAGCTGGTAATTCTTCATGCGTTCAAAATTTTATATAATTTTTGCATTAATTCTTCTCTTATTTCCTAATTATGCAAAATCAAATATAAATAACATACTAAAAGAAGATCAAAAAACACTAAACATTTTGAACAAATATTTTTCTAAACGATTTTTAGTTGGACAAGCCAACTTTCAATTCATTTTTTGGAATATGTATGATGCAAAACTTATTTCTGAAACTGGTAAATATCCATCAAATAAGTTTGCTTTAATTTTAAAATATAATAGAGAATTTACAAAAAAAAGTGTTGTGGATGAAACTATTAATCAACTCAAAAAGCAAAAAAATTATAACATAAAAGAACTAGATGACGTAAAAGTACTTTTGAATAAAGCTTTCCGAGATATAAAAAAGAATAATAAATTCATTGGTATTAAGAACAACAATCAAGCTATTTTTTATTTTCAAAACGAAAAGGTATTAGAAACAAAAAATATTGAGTTTATAAATCTTTTTTTTAATATTTGGTTAAGAAAAGATAGTCAAAACCCAAAATTTACCAATGAATTATTGGGTTTGTCTAAAGGATAATAATATGCGATTAAGTGCATTTTTTTTTGAAATTGTCCCTTTGTCTGGTTTTTTCATTGGCACTCAATATTACAGCTTAATCATTGCGGCTATAATCTCATTAATTCTCGGCATCTTAGTAATGCTAATATTTTATGTATTAGAAAGACGTATTTCTAAATTTCAAATTTTTGGAATTTGTATGTCAGCTCTTTTTACTTTTTTTGCTTATATATTTAATGATGAAGAGTTTGTTAAAATCCAACCAACAATTTTTAATGGTTTTTTTAGTGCTGTGTTATTAATTGGTATCTTTTATAAAAAAGCTATGATGAAGCAGTTTTTTGGATCTCAATTTTCTCTTAATAATGATACTTGGCACAAATTAAGCCTAAGATGGGGATTGTTTTTTTTATTTCTTACAATCATAAATGAGTTAGCTTGGAGAAATCTTGAAACTCAAGACTGGGTTTTTATAAAAGTTTTTATATTAACCCCTTTAATAGGATTATTTATGCTTGCTCAACTACCACTTACTTTAAGAGGAAGAATTAATATTAAATAACTAATTTAAATAAATTAAACCACATTACGGTAGATGAATAAAAATAATGGAGGATTGAGTGAGCATTAAAATCAAAGATATAATTGTTCATGTAATAAAATCAGATTTAGATGTTCCTTTTGCTTTTTCACAAGGTTGGGTAACCAAAAGATCTGCGACGCTTGTAGAAATAATTACTAATGATGGTCTTACAGGTTGGGGAGAAGCTTTTTGTCAAGGCTTAGAACCTCCAGAAATTTCCGGAGCAGTTATAGAAACTGCCCTTAAACCTCTACTGATAGAACAATCGCCTCTAAATATAGAAGTCCTCTGGTATAAAATGTATAACGCCACTAGAGATTTTGGCAGAAAGGGTTCTGTTATATCGGGTATAAGCGCTATAGATATTGCTTTATGGGATATTTTAGGAAAATATCATAATCAACCTATTCACCAATTGTTAGGTGGAGCTTTTAGAACAAATATCAAACCTTATGCTACAGGTTTTTATAGAATTCATGGTCAAGGAGAAGCGAAAAGGCTAGCTGAAGAGGCATTACTACATTATGAGAATAATTTTGACCATATGAAGGTAAAATTAGGATTTGGTATCCAAGATGACATTAAATGTATGGAGGCCATATATGACGTAATAGAAAATAAAAATGTTACTTTAATGATTGATACTAATCATGCTTATGGAAGATCAGAAGCATTAATTTTAGGTAAAGCCCTTAAGGATTATAACTTGCGTTGGTACGAAGAACCCGTTGTTCCTGAGGATATTCAAGGTTATAAAGAATTAAAATCAAAACTTGATGTGCCAATAGCAGGTGGCGAAAATGAACACACTTTATATGGTTTTAGATCTCTTTTTGAAAATAGAGCAATAGACATAGCTCAACCAGATATTGGGTCATGTGGAGGTATATCTGGCGCAAGACATATTATTAATTTAGCACAAAGTTTTGGTATAGAAGTTAATCCACATGTATGGGGATCTGCAATTGCACAAGCAGCTTCTATACAGGTTATTGCCTCAATACCAAACACTCATCATTCTGTCTTTACTCGATCGCCAATTTTAGAATATGATCAGTCTAACCATCCTTTCAGGATAGAATTACTTAAGACACCCCTTGAATTAGATAATGGTATGGTTAATGTTTCTACAAAGCCTGGTCTAGGAATTGATATAAATATGGCTACGATCAACAAATATAAATGTAACTAATTAAGAAATTATAAAATGATTGAATTAATAGATCCTATAATAAAGTCATATAAAATACATATATCAACAGGTTTAAATGTTCATTATTTAGAAGCTTCAAAAAATAGAAAAAGTATAATCAAACAACCCACTGCCCTTTTACTTCATGGCTTCCCAGAATTAAGTTTTAGTTGGCGTAAAATAATGCCAATTTTAGCTAATGAAGGCTTTAGAGTTATAGCACCTGACTTAAGAGGATATGGCTTAACTTCAGGTGGCACTAAAGAATATAATGCAGACATATCGGAGTACAGGTTATTAAGCCTAGCAACTGACATACTTAGTCTATTAAGCGCTCTTAAAATAAACAAAATTGATTTATTAGTAGGTCATGATGCTGGTTCATCCGTGGCTGGCACGTCAGCTTTGATTAGACCTGACATATTCAAATCTGTTGTAATGATGAGTGCACCTTATACAGGCGCTCCAAATATAGAAAGTGATCTATTGTATCAAGATCCTATTCATAAAGATTTAGAAAATTTAAATCCACCAAGAAAACACTATCAATGGTATTACTCAACTCCTGAAGCCAACAAGCATATGCATTTAGACAAAAAACAGCTGCATAAATTTCTTAGAGCTTATTATCATATGAAAAGTGCCGATTGGAAAGAAAATAATCCATATGAATTAGATTCTTGGACTGCTCAAAATCTAGCTAAAATGCCGGAGTATTACATCATGAAATTAGATCAAACAATGGTTGAAGCAGTCATGTCTCAGTTTCCACAAGGTAATAGTTATGATAATTGGTTAAGCGATAAAGAGTTGGAAGTTTATTCTAATAGTTTCTTCAAGAACACCTTCCAACCTGCTCTTAATTGGTATAGATGCATGACTTCCCCTTACCAAAACAGTGACTTAAGAGTTTTTTCAAATAAAAAAATTGAAATACCATCATGTTTTATTGCTGGAGAAAAAGACTGGGGAATTTTTCAAAAACCAGGAGCTTTAGACAAAATGGAAAATGATTTATGCATTAATTATTGTGGTAGACATATACTACAAAATGCAGGACATTGGGTTCAGCAAGAAAACCCTGATGATGTGTCAAAAACATTATTAAATTTTTTTGAACATCAATAATAATAATATTTAGGAAGAATTTTGAACTTTTCTTTATCTGGAAATCTTTTCAAGGGTATTGGAATAGCAAGTATTGGTGCATTGATTTTATCTCCAGATGTTCTTTTCATGAGATGGTCTGAAATGGATGTTTGGTCTATGCTTACTTGGAGAGGGATTCAGATGGGTATCATCTTAATTATATTTTCGAGTTGTTTTAAGGTTTTTAGAATAAATTTTAAAAATATACTATCTCCAATTGGTTTTAGTATTATTTGTTGCCAGATTATTAGTTCATTTTTTTTCACATATGGAATTGCAGAAACTTCAGCATCTCTAATATTATTTACTTTGGCAACGTCACCTATATTTGCCTCTATATTCTCTACGCTTATACTTGGCGAAAAAACATCTAGAGCCACTTGGATTACTGCATGTTTTGCTCTAATAGGTGTTGGTGTTTCTGTAGCTAATGGTGATGATGTTCTTAATGCTCCAGGAGGAAGTGTTTTAGTAGGAACTTTATGTGGAATTGGAGCAGCAGCATCTTTAGGCTTAAGCTTAGTTTTATTAAGACACAAACCAAATATACCAGCTATGACTGTAACAGGTATAAGTGCACTAGGTAATGGAATAATAGGACTGTTAATTGTTTCTCCACACTTACTATTTGAAGGAGACATAATTGCTATTTCTTTATCTGGTTTAATTATATTACCAATTTCTTTTGCTTGCCTAACTTTTGCAACTCGTTATACACAAGCACATAACATTGGCCTACTTATGTTGTTAGAAACAGCGCTTGGACCCTTTTGGGTTTGGTTAGGAACTAATGAAACACCTAATATATTTATGATTTTTGGAGGTGTGGTTGTTATAAGCAGCCTTGCTTATTATATCTTATTCGATCAAATTAAAATTACTTTTCCAAAAAAAATTGATAATTAAAGTTAATTAAATATCAAACTACAAACTTACTAACTAATTCTGATCTATATTTTTTTGTTTTTTCATCAAGATAATTAAAGTCCATGCCCCAAACAGGTCCTGGCCATGCAGTATCATCTATTTTTCTTAAGACAACGTGTAAATGTAATTGAGAAACTACATTACCTAACATTCCAATATTTACTTTGTCATACTTTTCTGCAGTTTTGATAAACTTGCCTAATTCAATAGCAAAGTTCATTAAGTAATTCCTTTCATTTATATTTAAATCACTTAATTCAATTAAATTAGCTTTATTAGGTATTAAAACTATCCAAAAAAAATCTTTTGCATTCATAAGTCTTACTTGGAAATTTTCTAAATTTTTTATTAAAAAGGTATCTTTTTCTAATCTCTTATCTAATTTAAACACTTCAAATTCCTATTAAATTCATTTAACTTAATTTTAATATGTCACAATTTATTAAGCTAATTAATGTCTAAGTAAAAGGATATTCGAATGGTAAAAGAAACAAATATATCAATTAATAGCGATAGACTTTGGGATAGTTTGATGACAATGGCTAAAATTGGACCTGGAATTGCTGGAGGTAATAACAGACAAGCTGTGACTTCAGAAGATGGAGAAGCAAGAAAATTATTACAAAAATGGTCTGAGGATGCTGGTATGACCATGAAAGTCGATGAACTTGGATCAATGTTCTTTAAAAGAGAAGGAACAGATAAAAACGCACTACCTGTTGTTATTGGTAGTCATTTGGATACACAACCAACGGGTGGTAAATATGATGGAGTTCTTGGGGTTTTAGCTGGTTTGGAGATTGTTAGAACTCTAAATGATTTAAATATTCAAACAAAACATCCAATCTTGGTCGTAAATTGGACAAATGAAGAGGGTTCTCGTTTTCCTCCTGCAATGATGGCATCGGCCGGATATGCCGGAATATATGATGTAAATACTCTTCTTTCAGCAAAAGACGCTGAGGGCAATGTTTTTGGGAATGAGCTTAATAGAATTGGATGGAAAGGCTCAGAACCTGTGGGAGCACAAAAGTTTCAATGCTATTACGAATTGCACATTGAACAAGGACCAATATTAGAAACAGAGGAAATTGATATTGGAATAGTAACACACGGACAAGGGCTTAAGTGGTTAGAAGTTAAATTAACAGGTAAAGAACAACATACTGGCACTACACCAATGAATGTTAGAAAAGACACCTCCTTAGCTATGTCAGAAATAATTTTAGCTGTTAATGCTATAGCAAATCAAAACCAACCTAACGCTCTTGGTACTGTTGGTCATATCGAAGTTTCTCCAAATTCTAGAAATGTAATTGCAGGTGAAACTTTATTTACAGTCGACATTAGATCACCAGATATAAATAAGCTTAATAAAATGGAAAAAGAATTAAAATTCACAGCTAATGAAATATGCCTAAAATATAATGTACAGGTTCATATGGAACAAATTGGTGGTTTTGATCCTGTTGAATTTAATAAAGAATGTTTACACCACCTACGCACTAACGCGGAAAAATTTGGTTATTCTCACAAAGATATAGTCTCAGGTGCAGGTCATGATGCATGCTGGATTAATACTGTTGTTCCTTCTGCAATGATTATGTGCCCTTGTGTTGATGGATTAAGTCACAATGAAGCAGAAGAGATAAAACCTCATTGGGCAGCTTCAAGTACAAATGTTTTACTCCATGCAGCCATAGCTTCTGCAAGTTAAATTACAAGAACTTTTAATTAATGAGTATTTATTAAATCCAAACCTGCCCCATTTTCTGCATCAGACGCATTTTGTCTTAGCAGTGAAAATAAGTTTCTACCAAAATTTTTTTTATAATTTTTATCATTAGGTAAAACTAATTTTCTATTAGAAAAATTTTCATTGAGATTTATAGAACCAGAAATAGCATCAATTTCTATTTCATCACCATTTTTAATTTTTCCTATTACTCCCTTATCCATTGCCTCAGGAGTTATATGAATTGCAGCTGGCACTTTTCCTGAAGCACCAGACATTCTACCATCAGTTAATAATCCAACTTTAAACCCTAAATCTTGAATATTAGATAATATAGGCGTAAGTGCATGAAGTTCTGGCATTCCATTAGCTTTGGGCCCTTGAAAACGAACGACGATTATAACATCCCTACTTAACAAACCTTTATCATAAGCTTCCTTAACTTCATTTTGATTATCAAAAACCATTGCAGGAGCTTTTATTTTTTGTTGATCTATACTAACTGCAGATATTTTAATTACACCCTTACCAATATTACCTTTTAACATTTTCAACCCACCATTTTTTTGATGAGGATCTTCTACAGTTTTTAAAATACTGCTATCAAATGATTTTGGTTTTGATTTGGTCCAAATTAATTGAGAATTTTTTAAAGTTGCCTCCGAAACATAATCAAAAAGGTTCTCTCCCCACACAGTCTTAGCTGTTCCATCTAATAATCCAGCATCCAGCAATTCTCCAATGATAAAACTCATCCCACCAGCAGCATGAAATTGGTTAACATCTGCTTTTCCGTTAGGATAGACCCTGGCTAATAACGGAGTAATTTCTGATAAGTCTGAAAAATCTTCCCATAATAATTTGATCCCTGCTGCGGCAGCCATTGCTGGCAAATGAAGTGTATGATTTGTTGAACCTCCTGTAGCATGAAGGCCAACAATGGCATTAACAAAACTTCTTTCGTCAATTATTTTACCTATAGGTCTGATGTCATTACCTTTTCTAGATATTAAAATAGCTTGTTCGGTTGCAACAATATTATATGCATTTCTTAGATCGCTGTGAGGATGAACAAACGCAGAACCTGGTATGTGAAGCCCCATAATTTCCATTAACATTTGATTTGAATTTGCAGTTCCAAAAAAAGTACAGGTCCCTTCCCCATGGTAAGCTGAAATTTCAGCTTTCAGCAATTCTTCTCTAGTTGCATCTCCTTTTGCAAAAGCTTTTCTAACCAAGTTTTTTTCTTCATTAGTAATACCTGTAGACATTGGTCCAGCTGGAACAAATATAACTGGTAAATGTCCAAAAGAAAGAGAGCCAATTAAAAGTCCAGGAACTATTTTATCACACACACCTAAACATAATGCTGCGTCATAAACTCCATGGCTTAGAGAAACTGCAGTAGACATTGCAATAACATCTCTAGACATTAATGATAACTCCATTCCTGGTCTGCCTTGAGTCACTCCATCACACATAGCTGGAACAATTCCTGCAACCTGAGCTGTTGCTCCAAATTGAGTGGCTGCGGCTTTGATAACTTTAGGAAAATGTTCTAATGGTTTATGTGCTGAAAGCATATCATTATAAGAAGACACAATTCCAATATTAGGTTTAGAATTCATGAGAATTGATGCTTTGTCACTTGAGGGAGCTGCAGCTACTGCGTGTGCCATATTTGAACATGAAATAGCGTTTCTATTAGTATCAATGTTTTCTTCCATCGATATAATATTTCTTAAATACTTATTCCTAGAATTAATACTTCTTTCACTTATCCTTTTAGTTATTTCAATAATTCTACTATGAAGTTTACTCATCTATTTTCTCAATCAATAAATTTTCTCTTCTATTTTTTAAAAGATAATGAATTGGTAATTTTTTATTATTATAAGCTTCATTAAGTACGTTTATTTTTTTTTTCCCTTTAACTAATAAAATAATCATTTCACTATTTAAAATTAATGATAAGTTCATTGTTATTCTGGGAAGAAATGGATCTCCTTGGGATGAGGTTTCAAAAACTTTAAATTTAGCTTTAATATTAAAAGCGTCAAAATCGTTAATCATACTAGGAAATAATGACGCGAAATGACCATCCTCACCCATGCCGAGTAAATTTACATCAAATGGTAATTTAAAATTATTTGTCTTAGTAATTAGGTCATTAGTTAAGGGAAAAAATTGAGCTACTTTTGCTTTACTCTTTAAAAAGTAATCTGATATTAATTTTTGATTACTATTTTTATTTTCAGGTTCAACTAATCTATCATCAACTAGAGTTACTTGTACTTTTGACCAAGGAAGGTCAAAATTAGAAAGTTCATCAAAAACCTTTATTGGACTACTTCCTCCAGAAACCACTAAACTAGCTATCCCTTTTTTTTCTATAGAAGAAGACAGTTTATCAGTAATTAATTTTATAACATTCATGCTAATTAATCCTTCGGATCTATCCATTTATGACCATCTATAGATAAGATTTTATCCTCAGGTCCCATAGTTCCTGTTCTATATAGTTGAGGCTCTTGTTCTTTTGAGATGCTGACAATTGGATCAATATAGTCCCAAGCCGCTAAAACTTCATCGGACCTCATAAATAAAGTTTGATTACCTCTGACAACATCCATCAGTAAACGTTCATAAGCATCTGGTAGTCTATCTGAAAATGTGTCTCCAAAAGATAAATTAAGCTCAGATGGAAAAAAGCGCATTCCACCCGGACCTGGAGCTTTTGAAGTTAATTTGAGTTTTAACCCTTCTTCAGGTTGAACCCTAATTATTAATCTATTTGGATTATCTTGGGCATCTTTAGTAAATTTTGAAAAAATATCATGAGGTTTTTTTTTGAATGTAATTATTATTTCACTTGCTTTAGTAGATAACTTCTTACCTGTGCGTATATAAAATGGTACTCCAGCCCAACGCCAATTATTTATCATTACTTTTAACGCAACAAAAGTTTCCGTATTAGAACTATTTCCTAATTCATCTGTAAAACTTCTATATTGTCCAGTTTGTATTTCATCTTTTGTAAGTGGTTTAAGCGCTTTTAATACCCTTAATTTTTCATCTCTCATTTGGTCTGCTTCATAAAATGATGGAGGTTCCATTGCAACCAAACATATCAATTGAAGAAGATGATTTTGTAACATATCTCTAATGGCACCGTATTGGTTATAGTATGAAATTCTATCTTTAACTCCATCAGTCTCAGAAACGGTTATTTGAACATTATCTATATTTTTGTTATCCCACTGATTTTCAAAAAACGTATTTGCAAACCTCAAGGCCATAAGATTTTGAACTGTTTCTTTACCTAAATAATGATCAATTCTATAAACCTGAGTTTCTTTAAAGACTTCAGATATTTGATCATTGATTTCAATAGCTGTTAATTTGTCTTTACCTATGGGTTTTTCTATAACAATCCTACTTTGAGATACGTTTAAGCTACAGTCACGAAGAAATTTGCAGCTATCTGCAAATAAATTTGATGCTATGGCAAGATAAAAAATAATTGGTCTATTAGTATCAAATTTTTCTTTTAAGGTATTTAATAATTCTAAATGCCCATTTCCATTTTTTATATCTAATTGAATAGGCTTTAAAATACTTGTAAAATCATCCCAAACTTTATCATTATCAACTTTTTTAAAGAATGCGTCCGAACAATAGTTTTTAAGTGTTATTAAAAAATCATCCCATGAATTTATATTTTTATCACATAATATAATTGTAGATTTATTATCAATTTGTTTATCGAGGAATCTCCAAAATAATGCTGGTAATATTTTTCTTATCGAAAGATGACCAGTGCCACCTATAATTACAAAGTCACTTGGAATAACATTTGCAGTTTCTGGTATTTTCTGCATCATTATGAAATACTTTAAATCCTTTGTCCGCTAAGTTTATCAAAATATGATATTTTTCCAAGATCAACTACGAAGTCAATTTCAGAACCAACACTTACCTGAGTCTCTGAATTAAAACGAGCAGTAACTTCAGTATTACCAATCTTCGTAACCACAAAAGTATCTGAACCTGCAGGTTCTATTATGTCTACCTTTGATCTGATTATATGACAATTTTGCTTATTTTTTAGACTGGTTTCAGTAATATTTTCAGGTCTTATCCCTAATAAAAGATCCTCAGGTAATTTTGATTTATTTTTTTCCTTAATAGAAACAATTGATCCATCTTCCATTTTTATATTTATTTTATAATGGTTTTTTTCCTTTATAGTAGTCGCATTAATGAGGTTCATTGGAGGAGATCCCATAAAATCAGCTACAAATATATTTTCTGGATAATTATATATCTCAGCTGG
Organism: uncultured Alphaproteobacteria bacterium; assembly: GCA_937142855.1. GTDB lineage: Bacteria > Pseudomonadota > Alphaproteobacteria > Puniceispirillales > Marisalimonadaceae > Marisalimonas. Next base: position 21,107 of record CAKZQZ010000007.1, read on the forward strand.
CGTTCCAATCTGTTGGATAAAACCATCTTTCATAACAACTATTTTTGTAGCCAATGTCATAGCTTCAATTTGGTCATGAGTAACATAAACCATTGAGGCTCCTAAATCATAATGTAAACGTTTGATCTCAGTTCTCATCTCAACTCTTAATTTTGCATCAAGATTTGATAAAGGTTCATCAAATAAAAAAAGCCTTGGGTTTCTAACTAACGCTCTTCCCATAGCAACTCTTTGCCTTTGACCACCTGATAATTGACCTGGCTTTCTTTTAAGAAGATTTTCAATTTGTAATTGCTTAGCTACTTCTTTTAATTTTTCTTTTTGAACATCATCTGGGACACCTCTAACTTTCATTCCAAAAGTTATATTTTTTTCTACAGTCATTGTTGGATAAAGTGCATAAGATTGAAACACCATAGCAATATCTCTGTCCTTAGGTGCCACATCTGACATATCCTTATTATCTATAAACACATCACCTGAATCTATTATTTCTAATCCAGCAATACAATTTAATAACGTTGATTTTCCACAACCAGATGGGCCAACAAGAACAAGAAAGTCACCACTTTCAATATCAATATTTATATCATTAAGTACCGAAATTTTTCCAAAATTTTTATTAACATTTTTAATTTTTAAAATTGAATTCATTTTCTATCCCTTTACAGAACCAGCAGTTAAACCACGAATGAAATATTTTCCTGCGAAAACATAAACTATTAAAGTAGGCATTGCAGCTATTATAGCTGCAGCCATATCTACGTTGTATTCTTTGACACCTGTTGTGGAGTTAACAATGTTATTAAGAGCTACAGTTATTGGTTGTGTCCCTGCTTGGCTAAATGACACTCCAAATAAAAAATCATTCCAAATCTGTGTAAATTGCCAAATTACTGTGACTACTATGATTGGCAAAGATAATGGAAGGAAAATAGACCAAAAAATTCTTAAAAATGTAGCCCCATCTATCTTGGCTGCCTTGACTAGCTCATTAGGAATATTTACGTAATAATTACGAAAAAAAAGAGTTGTAAAACCAATCCCATAAATTACATGAACAAAAATCAATCCGGTAATACTACCAGCCAAGTCCATGAGGCCTAAAATTCTAGCCATAGGTAATAAAATTACTTGAAATGGAATAAAACAGCCAAACAACATCAAAGCAAAAATAATGTTTGCACCCCTAAATCTCCACTGCGCCACAACATATCCATTCAACGCTCCTATTAATGTAGAGATAAAAACTGCTGGGATTGCAATAAAAATTGAATTCCAGAAAAACGGTCTTAGACCTTCACATTGTATCCCAGTACATGCAGAAGACCAAGCCGTTCCCCATGCTTCAAAAGTAATATTTCTTGGTAAAGAAACTAAACTTCCAGTCCTAATCTCCTCCAAACTTTTTAAAGATGTTGTTATCATGACAAACAATGGAAGGAGATAATATAAAACAAAAACAATTAGTATAAAGTATAATAAAAACCTCAATAACAAATTAGTATAATTAGTATTGTTAATATTATTGATCATTTTTATTCCTTAACTCTGAATACAAATAAGGAACAACCACAGCAAAAACGACTAACATCATTATAATTGCTGAGCTTGCAGCTTGACCAATATCACCTCGTGAAAAAGCCATAGTATACATATAAGTGGCAGGTAGATCAGTGGCATATCCTGGACCTCCCCCAGTCAGTGCAATTACCAAGTCAAAACTTTTAATGGCTAAATGTGCAAGAACTATAAATGCTGATAGAAAAATAGGCGCCATTGAAGGTATAATTATTGCAGTGTAAATTCTTAAAGTTGGTACCCCGTCTACTTGGGCTGCTTTAATTATTTCTTGATCCACAGACCTTAAGCCAGCTAGAAATAAAGCCATAACAAAACCTGAGGCTTGCCAAACACCTGCTATAACAACTGTATAAATAGCGAAATCCGGATTGATTACCCAATCAAAAGTAAAATCTTTGAACCCCCAACCTTTAATTACTGATTCTAAACCTAAGCCTGGGTTCAAAATCCATTTCCAAGCAGTACCTGTAACGATTAACGATAATGCCATAGGATATAAATAAATAGTTCTTAAAGCACCTTCAATACGAATTTTTTGATCGAGAAAAATTGCAATGACTAACCCTAAAAGCATTGATATTAAAATAAAAAGAAAGCCAAATATAAATAAATTATCAATGGCCACTTCCCATCTTGGTGAGTCAAACAACCTTTGATATTGAATAAAACCATCGATGTCATATTTAGGCATCAATCTTGAACGGGTAAATGAAATCCACGCTGTCCAAGCAATAAACCCATATACAAATAAAATGATTACAAGAAAAGAAGGTCCCAATACGATTTTGGGCAAATGTTTTTCAAGCCAATTAGACATGATAAAATCCAAAATAACTGTCCTCAAAAATTTGAGAACAGTTATTTAATTTTTTCTTATTTACTATTATCTATTGCCTTTACAAGCATTGCAACAGCGTCTTTTGAAGACATATCTGAATTAAAATGAGCTGTTACAGTATCTGTTATAGCACCAGCTTGTGCACCGCGAAGAGCCATGCCATGCGCATAACTAGGCAGTAATGTACCACCAACTGAACTAGCGTTCATATCAGCAGCAGAAACATGAGCACATTGATCAAACTCATTCAAGGCCACATCAGTTCTTGCTGGTATAGATCCTTTATTAAGGTTAAAAACTTTTTGAAAGTTTTTACCAACAATCAATTTGGCTAATAACTTTTGACCATCTTGTCTATCTGAACCCTTAACTTTAAACATTGCGAAGCTATCTACATTATACAAAAAACCTTCTCCTGGGGTAGAAGCACATAGAAAATCTTTGCCAGGTACTTTTCCAGCTGCTAAAAATTCACCTTTTGCCCAATCACCCATGATTTGAAAAGCAGCTTCACCATTCATAACCATAGCAGTGGCTAAATTCCAGTCTCTACCTGAAAAGTTTTTATCAACGAAGCCTCTCATGGTTCTCATTTGGTCAAATACTTTAACCATTGTATCAGACTGTAATGCTTTCTTATCTAACTTTACAAATGCATCATGGAAAAAATTAGCTCCTCCAATTCCAAGTGCAACTGCTTCAAATACAGTAGCATCTTGCCATGCCTGACCACCGTGAGCTAATGGAATTATACCCTTAGCCTGCAAAGCTTTTGCAGTAGCATTAAATTCATCCCATGTTTTTGGCATACCAAATCCATTTGATTTAAGAACAGAGGCATTTGCCCATATCCAGTCAATTCTGTGAACATTCACAGGAGCCGCACACCACTTGCCTTCACATTTCATATGACCAGCAATTGATGCAGGCAGAACACTTGACCAATTATTTTTTTTAGCAACATCACTTATATCAGCCAATGCACCTTCTTCATACCACTCTTGTATAGATGGACCCTTGAGTTGAACTGCAGCAGGAGCGTTGCCTGATAAAACTCTTGCTCTTAACGCAGTCATGGCGGCATCACCACCACCACCAGCAACAGGCATATCTGTCCATGAACCACCATTTTCAGAAAATTCTTTTTGAAGAACAGCAACAGATTTAGCTTCTCCTCCAGAAGTCCACCAATGAAGAACCTCTGCTTTAGGTCCAGCATATGATATTGATGTTGATAAAGTTAATGTAGTTGCAAGTGCTGCAACAGTTATTTTATTAAACATTTATTTCCCCCATATGTATTAAAATTGTCAACTATATTATTCTTTTAGTACTTTGTTTAAAAGGTAGAAATTGTTTTAATCATCCATAAAAACCTATTTTTTTTGTATATTTGTTACATTGTGTTACTAAAGAACGTGAAACTGATTTGAGTATTTACAGTGCCGATTCAAAAAATTTTAGTAGTTGAAGACGATTTAGACATGCAGGAAATGATAGTATCTTTTTTGCAAAAAAATGGCTATATGGTCTCAGCCGCAAAAAATGCGATAGAACTTTCAAAACAAATCAAATCAAATAAAACAGATCTAATTTTACTAGATGTTATGCTTGGTGATGATAACGGTATAAATTTATGTAAACAAATACGTAAAGAAAATAATATTCCTATAATAATAGTTTCTGCTTTGTCTGCTGATCAAGACCGTTTGCAAGGTTTTGAAGTAGGAGCAGACGACTACATTAGCAAACCATTTAATCCACAAATATTACTTGCTAAAATAAAAGCTATTCTTAAAAGGGGGACAAAGATAGCGTCGCTAGCATATAGAAGAAATACAAAAAGTTATCATTTTGATGAATGGATTTATGATGGAAAAAAAGATATCATTATATCTCCTTCAGGCTTTCAAGTTTCTTTATCTCAAAAGGAAACTAAAATATTAAAAGTTTTTTTAGCTAACAGCCATATAGCTCTATCAAGAGAAGAAATAGCTAATGCGATAGATGATACAAGGGAACAAGAAAAAGCTCTTGATAATTTGGAGAGCAGAGCAATTGACGTACTTGTTGGAAGACTAAGAACTAAAATTGAAAAAGATACAAAAAAACCTTCGCTTATTAAAACAGAAAGAGGTGTTGGGTATATATTTTCATGTGAAGTTATAACAAAAGATGAATAAAATATTTAAACTTAAGTCAATTATAACTCAAACTTACTTTATAGTTTTTGTTTCTTTTCTAATGGGAGTTATTATTACTTTTATTTGGATTTCTTCTGAAAATAAATGGGAAAAGTTTCTGAGAAACTCATATTCCTCAGGAATATCATTGTATAACAATATTAAGTTTCAAAATAAAATAGACAACAAAATAAAAATCAAAAAAATTGATGTAAACGATGAAGTAATCTCTAAGGAACAATTAGATTATCATTCTGAAATACCTCTTCCTTATAAATTAACAACTCTTTCAATCTCTGATTATGGTCAAAAATCAGAAATACAAGAAAAGATAATTTTACACCTTTTATCCAAAAAATTAAGGTATCCAATTTCTAAAATTGAACCTTTTAATAACTTAGCAGTCGAACAACAATTGGGCAAAGTAATTGAATTAGTGGCAAACTACTGCACAAACCCTATAATATTTATAAAAATCAACCAAGGCTTTTGGTATCGTATTGATGGCAACAATGTTTGGGGATGCAAGACAGCACCTAACGATAACCGAATGTTATCAATAATACTGTCAGTTATTACTTTGTTTTCAATATTTTTTTTAATAAGAAATAATGAGTTAAAATTTAATAATTTTATATTAAATTTAAAAAATAACCTAAAGTCTAAAAAATATAATATGGAACAAGTCAAGGGACCTTCCGAACTTATAGAGATTAAAAACACATTAGACGGGTTTTTAAATACCCAAAAAGAGAAATTGGAAAAACGATTGATGGTATTATCTTCAATTAGCCATGATATTGGAACACCTGCTACAAAGTTAAAATTAAGGACATCATTAATTGAAGATAAAAACTTAAAGGAAAAGCTTGAAACAGACATAGATAATATGATTGAAATGATGAATGGCGTACTATCATATACGCGTTCAGAAATGGATTTAGAAGAAGAAATTGAAATTTCATATATTTCTCTAATAGATTCAATAGTATTTGACTATCAAGATTTAGGGAAAAAAGTTAGTTTTATTAAGCCTGAAGAGAAAAAAATTGGTTTTGCTTCTACTATTTTTACAGGCAATAAAAAAGCTCGAACCTTACAAGTTAATAAAAATCATCATCTACTTGTGATTGCAAAACCACTCTCACTTCAAAGGGCTATTACAAATTTAATTGAAAATGCTCTTAAATATGGAAGAACTGCTACTTTGTCTTTAGAGTTTACATCACAAAATATTACCTTAGTTGTAGAAGATGAAGGTAAGAACGCTTCAGAAGAATTATTAGAAACTTTAAAAAAACCTTTTATTAGAGGACAAAATACAGGCTTAACAAAAGGAACTGGACTTGGTTTAACAATAGTACAAACAATAGCTGAACAACATGGAGGCTACTTGAGTTTTGAAAAATCAAAAGTAGGAATACGTGCTAAATTTATGATAAAAAGGTAAGTAATATTTTATTTTTTAATTTTATTCCTTTAGTCAATAAATATTTAAAACAACCTTAATGGAGAGATAAATGGGAGAAAAAGTAGCTTTTATTGGGTTAGGAGCAATGGGAGGTCCTATGGCTCAAAATATTGTAAAAAAGGGCACAAACCTGTCTGTATATGATATTGAAAAATCAAAGATGGATCCATTGATCGATTTAGGTTCAACACCAGGGAAATCAATTAAAGACACAATTCAAAACGCTGAGGTAATTATAACAATGTTACCATCTACTGACAATGTAAGGTCAGTCATTTGTAGTGCTGAAGGCGTTTTATCTTTTGCAAAACCTGGTTCAATTATTCTAGATATGAGCACTATAGCCCCTACTGGAACAGATGAAGTTTATGATTTGTGCAGACAAAAAGAAGTGGATTTCATAGACGCTCCAGTTGGAAGATTGGTAAGTCACGCAATATCAGGAGACTCACTTTTTATGGTAGGTTGTGATAATGATGAAGCTTTTAAAAAAGTTGAGCCTTTATTAAATGCCATGGGTACAACTATTATAAGATGTGGAAAAGTAGGTTCAGGAATAAGAGCAAAAGTTGTAAATAATTTTCAAATCTTAAGTATCGCACAAATTACTGCAGAAGCTCTAACACTAGCAAAAAAAATTGGATTAGATCTCAATACTTTTAAAGAAGTAAATGCAGGAACAACAGCTAATAATGGACAATTTCATATAAACTTTATGTCCAAAGTTCTGCAAAATGATATTGAACCAGGATTTACCATCGACCTAGCCCATAAAGATATGGGGTTAGCTATAGAAACGGCAAACAGTTTTAGAGTTGGTTTACCAGTTGGATCTTCTGTTCAAGCAGTTTATGGGCAAGCTAGATCAGGTAAGTTTGCCAAAAAAGATTTTAGCGCTCTTTTAGATTATGCTTGTGAAATTGCTGAAGTTAGCCCGCCAAGAATTAAAAGTTGAGGTGAAAATTTCAACTAGACTACAGGGCACAAACCTCCATCTAAATTAATTGCAGTTCCAGTAATATAAGCACTCCTATGGGAAGATAAAAAAGCTACTAAGTTTGCATAATCTATTTCTTCTCCAACCTTCCCCATTGGAACTTTTTTTGACATTTCATTATAAAGATCTTCTACACTGCCATTACCAGATCTACGATCCCATTGAGCACTTTTGATCAAACCAATGCAAATGGTATTAACTCTAATATTATCCTTAGCATATTGATTAGCTAATGATTTAGTTAAATTAATACCTGCAGCTCTGGTTACTGTCGTAGGGAGTGAACCAGCATTGGGAGCTTTACCGCCACCAATTGTAGCATTTATAATCACTCCTCCTGAACTAGTTTTCATATGAGGAATAACTAAGCGACACATTCTAATTGTAGACAATAATTTTAAATTTATATCATCTTCCCAGTTTTTATCAGTTACATCTTCAAACAAAGCTGCAGCAGAGGCGCCAGCATTATTAACTAAAATATCTACTTTCTTAAACTTAGATATAGTCTGTTCAACTAAACTTTTACAATCTTCTGCCTTACTAACATCAGCTTTAATTCCTAAAACATCATTCTTAGTTTTTTCTGAAATTATTTTTGCTTTTTCTTTTAAATAATCTTCTCTTCTACCACAAATAACAACCTTGGCACCTTCTGAAGCAAGAAGTTCTGCAGAAGCATAGCCTAATCCGTCACTACCACCCGTTATAAGGACAACTTTATTTTTTAAACCTAGATCAAACATCTTCTACTCCTAATTAATAATTGATTAAATTTAGTTAAATCGAAATGGATTTTTTATTAACAGCTGAATCTAATATAGATAAAGCAACTTTTAAAGTAAGTTCTGCGTCTTCTGAACTAGTAACTGGTTCTACTTTCCTATTTATTACATCTTTAAAATGATTGATTTGAGAAATATAAGGATCAATATTTGAAACGGTAAAATCTTGAGAATATATTTCATCCATCCAATTTTCACCATTATTTTTATATTTCCATATCTTTAGATTTGGAAATTCTAGAGATCCTTTAGTGCCTACAATCCTTAGATTATTTTCAATTAAATTTGGTAAATGTATATTTTCTCCCGTAGCCGTTTCCCAAGACCATGGAGATGTACCAGTGTCAGTAATTAGGAAATTTCCTAATATACCATTGTTAAATTTTAGGTTTGCGGTTACAATATCTTCTTTATTAAAATTATTTACAATATTTGAAGAAAATGCAGAAACTTCACCTATATCCCCAAAAATAAATCTTAAATAATCAATATCGTGAATAAGGTTTGTGATAACTGGACCCGCAGTCACCTCCTTTCTCCAACCTGGTATAAAATAATCTTTGTCCTTTCGTAATGCCCACAAGCCAGATAAACCTACAACTTTTCCTAACTCTTCATTTTTAACAATTTCCTTAGTCTTTAATACTAATGGATAAAACCTTCTTTGATGACCAACCAAAACTTTACATTTGTTCTTAATTGCAGTTTTTGTAATCTCTTGTGCCTCGATTGTAGTTGCTGCAATTGGCTTTTCTATTAAAATATCTAAGCCAAGCTCCATGGCCGAGATGGCATTTTCACAATGACTAATAGTTGGAGTTGAAATAATAACACCATCAACTCGGTTATTTTGTAACAAGTGATTTAAATTTTTAAATAATGGAATATTTTTATCTATACAAAACTTTTGTGCTGGCTCACTTAAATCTACAATTCCAACTAAATTAATGTCATCTATTTGGTCAATAGCCATTAAATGACGTTTACCAATTGTGCCAATACCAATGATTCCAATGTTAATTATTTTCTTATTAGACATTATGAGTTCATCGAACTCATAAATCTATTTATAGACACTGAACCATCAAAGGAATGCGGAAATACTAATGGTGTAGCTTTGGGTTTACACTTAACAACAATAAAAGAAGGACCTTCCTCTTCGTATACAGTTTTCATTATCTTCTCATAACCTTCTTCACTCTTAACCGTATATGAGTTATTTATTCCTGAACCCTTGGCAATTAATTCTAAATCGGTTTTTCCTGCAGTGGCAGTAGGTTGACTTCCAGTTTCTACATATGACTCGTTATCTAGAACAATCATAGTAAGATTTGATACAGGGTGATTGGCTATAGTAGATATCGAACCAAGGCTCATTAACGTATCGCCATCACCAGTGAATAACAATATTCTATAATTAGGTTTTGCTTTAGCTAGACCTAAAGCAAATGGAATAGATTGCCCCATAGCACCTATGAAACCAAAATTTCCTACATTATCTCCTGCAGACATTAGGTCCCAGGTAGATGTACCAATACCACTTACAACCCTTAAGTTATCTTTTCTATTCTTTAAAATTTTTTGAACAAACGGTCTTCTTTCAATCATAATATTTTATCCATTTTTGAACTGTTTTGCCCCAATCATTTTTTGGGATAATAAAACTGCAGCTGAACGGTTAGTATTAAATGCAAATCTAGCGGCCGCATCTACTGTAGATCCAACTTCATCCTTATAATCTGCTCTAAAAACTTTAATGTCCATTGCTTCTAAAACTTTGGGCGTCCCTAAACCCATTGGTACTTGCCAAGGAACAAATTCTCCCCACTCACCTCTCATAGAAACTAAGGTCAAAAAAGGTATACGGCATATATTAGGTAACGCGAGTGCATTTATACAATTTCCAACACCACTAGATTGCATCAATAGAGCACTTCTTTTTCCACCTGCATACGCACCGCAAGATAGACCAACTCCATCTTGCTCAGTTGTCAAAGTAACCACCTCAATCTCGTTATCTTTTTCACATAAGTTTATAAGAGGAGTATGACCAGCATCTGGCACATGAGAAACCATTGTAATATTCAATTCTTTAAAAACTGCGTAAATATCATTACGCCAATCTTTAGTAACTTCAGCCATAACTTTATCCATTTATTAATAATAATTTACATGTTAAATAGTAAATTAAATATTTCAAGTTTATACATTAAATAAGCTTATATATAATTTACAAGATACTATTGTATAATTTCGTAACTAATTAAGGATTTCATCAAATGAATCATAATAAAGATAAAGTAGCCATTGTTACTGGAGCAGCCAAGAACATCGGCAGAGCCACTTGTGAGGGCTTAGCAAAATTAGGTTATAACGTTTTAGTTCATGCAAACTCAGACCAAAAAGGCGCAGATGAAACTATAAAAATAGTTAAAGAAACTGGAATACTGACAAGTAGAGTTATTGGAGACCTAACCAAGCCTGAAACTTCTAAAGAGCTTGTTTTTGAGGCTTCGAAATTAGGTAAAGTATCAGTTCTTGTAAACAACGCATCTCAAAGAGAATTTAATAAATTTGAAGACATGACATTTGATGATTGGCGGTTTGTAATGTCAATCAATCTAGATTCATTATTTCATACGTGTAAAGCTGCATTGCCAGAGATGAAAAAGAATAGTTGGGGTAGAATTATCAATTTAGGTGGTTTATCTGGTCACATTAGCGCTATTGGCAGGGCTCATGTTATAACTTCTAAGCTAGCTGTGGTTGGGTTTACCAGGGCTTTGGCTATGGAATATGCAGAAACAGGAATTACTATTAACACTGTAGTTCCAGGATTGATTGATACAGTAAGAGGAGCATCAGCTGGAAGCAGTCTAGTACACCCCTCTCACTCCAACCCACCAGTAGGAAGAAAAGGATATCCTGAAGAAGTTGCTACCATGATATCTAATCTATGTGGTCCAAATTCCGATTTTATTACAGGGCAGACAATACATGTAAATGGTGGTAGTTATTTTTCATAATACCAAAACTATATGACAAACAAATCAATTGATGGAATTGCTGCAACTTTTCTAATAGTTTTTTCAATCTTACTTGGCCTTAACCAAGTTCTTGTAAAATTAGTAAACGTCGGCATGCATCCAATCTTTCAAGTTGCCCTTAGATCAACTTTAGCAATCATTCCCATTTTAATTTATTGCTACTTCACAAAGAAAAAAATAAATTTTTTTGATGGTAGTTTGTTGCCAGGTTTAATTGCCGGAGTTCTTTTTGCAGTAGAGTTTATTTTACTATTTACAGCTCTTGATTATTCTACAGTGACTCGCGTTTCATTAATATTTTATACTATGCCAGTATGGTTAACGATTGCCGCTCATTTTCTCATTAAGGATGACCGTCTTAACCTTAATAAATCTATTGGTTTAATTATAGCTTTTGTAGGATTAGTTTTTGCAGTTTATCAACCCATAACTAACTATGATATTAGACAGTTTTACGGAGATTTGTTTTCTTTACTTGCCAGTTTCTGCTGGGCCATTATAGCTATAATGCTTAAAACAACTCGATTAACAAGATCCATTCCAGAGACGCAACTTTTATATCAACTTATTGTTTCCGGCATTATTTTATTACCTGTTTCATTTATGCTTGATGATTACATAAGAGAGTTGGACGCACAACTAACACTCATTTTTTCTTTTCAGGTTATTGTAATAATGTGTTTAGGTTTTATAGGCTGGTTATGGGTAATGTCCAAGTATTCCGCTAGCAGCACCAGCTCTTTTGCTTTTTTAACTCCAATATCAGGTGTTATGTTTGGCTGGCTGATAATGAATGACGTCATTAATGAACAAATATTTATTTCATTATTTCTTACATGTCTTGGAATTTATATAATTAACAAAAAAAATAATCAAAATTGACGTAGGTAAAAACTTAATTTTTAAAAACTTTGTCCTTTTACTTAATCTTTTTGCTGAATACTTTACCAGACCTACTAAATTATTTTTTGTTTTTTTCTTCTGCTCAAAGACTTTTTCTTTTTACTCTTAGTATCAAAAGATACATTATTTTTATTTTCTGCATTATCTGTAGACGGTGTTTGTTTTGTTCTTCTTTTCTCTGAATTTCTCCACCTATCTGATTTTCTTTTACCTTGGAAGCTCTTTGAACCTTCTTCTCTTGAAGTTTTGAAAACAGACCTATCATCTACTTTTTTAAACCTATTCTTATTATCTTTACTTGAAGAAACAAACGCAGGAGGTTTTGTAAGAATTTTGACCATTATATGACGTTCTATGGGTTTTTTATCTTTTGAAAAAGCCTTTAATGTGTCTGATTTTTTTTCAGAGATTTCAACGAGTGTAACTTTTGGCTGAATTTTAATTGAACCAATATCTCTCTTAGATAAGTTACCAGCTTTACATAACATCGCTACTAACCACCTAGGCTCTGCAGTTTCTTCTTTACCAACTGATAGCTCAAACCAAATACTATCTTCAAAACCGTTTTTAGATGAACTCAGGTTCTTTTTATCATTTGGATCTCGCAAGTCCTCCGGTGCAGACAAATCCTTGCCAATTAACCTATAATAAGCAACTGCTAGTTGCTCTATAGTATTTTTTGAGGTCAAATCGTCAACAAAAGCTTTTTCATCTTCTGTGATTGGATCTTCTAGAATTTTATTTTCAACAATTCTTTTTCTGTCTTCCTTTAGAATTTCATCTCTCGAAGGAGGTGATAACCAAGTTGGTTTGATATTTGCCTGTGCAAAAAGTCGTTCAGCTATTCTTGATCGGTTATGCGGTACTAAAACAGCGCAAACACCTTTCCTTCCCGCTCTACCCGTACGTCCACTTCGATGAAGTAAAGTGTCAGAAGTTCTTGGGATATCAGCATGAATAACTAAATCAAGATTAGGTAGATCTAAACCTCTAGCAGCTACATCAGTGGCAACACAAACTCTTGCCTTAGATGTTCTCATTGCTTGCAAAGCCATATTTCTTTCATTTTGGCTTAACTCTCCAGACAAGGCTACGGCAGATATACCTCTGTTAGTCAATCGACTAGTCATGTGATTAACAGCTACCCTAGTAGCGCAAAAAACAATAGCGTTAGTAGCTTCATAATATCTTAGAGTATTGATGATAGCATTCTCTTGATCACTCATGATTATCTTGTAAGCCTTATAATCTATGTCTACATGTTGTGAGTTAGATTGCCCAACCGATATTCTAATAGCTTCTTTTTGATAACGTTTGGCTAAATTAGCTATACCTTTCGACACAGTTGCAGAAAACATTAAAGTTTGTCTTTCTACAGGAGTTGTGTCTAAAATGGCTTCAAGGTCTTCCCTGAAACCCATATCCAACATTTCATCCGCTTCATCTAATACAACAGTCTTAATATTTGATACCTTGAAATAATTTCTTTCTATATGATCTCTTAATCTTCCAGGGGTCCCTACAACAATATTAGGTTTTGTTTCTAAGTTTCTTCTTTCAGCTCTTATATCCATTCCACCCACGCAAGAAACTATTTTTGCATCTAAAGAATCTAAAACCCATGTTAATTCGTTTTTAACTTGCAAAGCCAATTCCCTTGTAGGGACAATAATAAGAGCTTCAGGTGATTGAGGAGTTTTAAATACTTTGTTTCCAGCCAAAAGATTTTCTACGATTGCAAATCCAAATGCTATAGTTTTACCAGAACCTGTTTGTGCAGATACCAACAAGTCTAACCCAGAATAACTTTCTTTACTCACTTCTTCTTGGACAGGAGTTAATTTTTCGTACCCCCTATCTTTCATTGCTTTTACAATAGGTGCAGGTATTCCAGACGCTTCTAACATTGTTATCTTTCAGAATTCACAAGAGTTTTATTATTTAAAGAATTTAGAATATTTTTTTCATATACTAAATTAAAATATACTAGAATGATGTTTTAGTCTTCAATATCAATAAAGTAAAGCATTTGAAATCTTAA
>CAKZQZ010000008.1 GCA_937142855.1 uncultured Alphaproteobacteria bacterium
ATATTTAGGATTCCTGTTTTGCTTACTTCAAATCAGAACATTACAGAAAAAACTCATTTATCAATGCAAGGTGGGGTATTTGCGAGTAACATTCTTGAAGATTCTTACGAATACTTAGATAAAATTGAAAAAACTGAATTTGACAAATGGACATTAGGAGTGCAATCTAGAATTGGACTTTCTTATGACATTAGGACATTCTCATCGGTAGGATTCGGTTACAATTTGCAATACAACTTTTCTGAATTTGGTTCGAGACAAGAATCGGTTAATTCAAGAATGAGCTCGAATTCTTTTGAAATTAATTTAAAATTCAAGATTTAAGCATTGCTAAAGAAAATTTGCATGTGTTGAAACAAATAGCCTTCATTCGTGAAGGCTATTTAATTTTAATAATGATAATGAATATTATAACAATATATCGTTAAATTATTTTCCAATTGTTAGTGGATTTAGATTTGAAATTTTACATAATGATAGGACTGTGTTGTTTGGGAATATAGAAGATGTAAAAAACACAAATATAATATATATATATGTATTATCTGTAAAACCAATTCCTAATAAAAATAAACAAAAAATTATAATACTATTATATAATAAAAATGATTATTCTCTACTTTTTAAGTGGAGTATTGAACGAAATATCGTTAATAATGATAATGATAAATTAATTTTGCCTTACTCTTATATACTAACTAGTAATAAAAGATATAATAATAATTGCTTAAATGATATTAAATTAGATAGATTTACAATTATTGATGGTGGTATTGATTATGACAGTATTGATTATTATATTGGTAAAATAAAGACAAATATATATGATAGTATTATTAATAATATTGAATATTCTGGATTTCTATTTAATAAAGTAATTTTTCAAATAAATAATACAGACCATTTAGATTTAAAAGACATATCTATTTTTAAATATCAAGATAAAAAAATTATCAATTTAGCTTCACTTGATCATGTTAATGAAAATGATATTTTTTTTAATAGTAAAAAATATAAGGCTAAGGATATAAAAAGGTTGATTTACTATTGGAACCCAAAAAATATATTAATAAACAATGGTTATGGAATACATACATATGATAATTATGATAAAAATGATTATTCTGAATATGATAATTTTAATATTGTCTTTAAAACATTACATAATATTGATGATATTATTTCTATTGACATTTTAAATACAACATATTCAAATATAAAATATAGATTATCTAAAGTATTAGAAAAAATTATATTCATAAATACAAATACAAATGCTGAAAAACATATTTTTATACAGAATAAACAAAAAAATATTAAAGCGTTTGATATAGGTGCAAATGATAGGTATATTTTTTATAATGAAAAATATGCTACATCAGATTATATATCACAATTAACAAAAGATAATAAGATTTTTGCTAAATCTATTGAATTTCGTATTAAACCTGGTAATTATCAATTATCTTTACCATCAACTAGTGAAAATACAATTAAATCATTTAATAATACAAATTCTCTATTAATAGATTCTTCTTCTGATAACTTTTATAGAGCTGTTAATATTACAGAAGACCTAGAAACTAAATTATTAGATTTTGAATTCAAAATTTATTTTCATACTAATTGTTTATTAGACAATTTAGAAGATAATGTTGGATTTTTATTTGATTATGGTAATTTTTCTGTTAATAATCCATTTTTAGGTATATTATATAATAAAGACCATCCATATTTAAATGATGAACATAAAGGTAAATTAATATTATTGAACCAAGAAGCTTATAATAATAGTAATAATTATAAATCAAAATTTTTAATTGCTGCAGTTGGCTGTTTATCAAATACAAATACTCCAAACATTAAAGGATTAAATGATTTTAATGGTCAATATTATCACACTGGAAACTGGCCGCAAAATGGTGTGAATTTTCAAAATAAAAAAGTAGGTCAAATTGGAACCGGTTCAACAGGAATACAGGCCGTTCCTGTTATTGCAGCTGAAGCCCAACACTTAACAGTTTTTCAAAGAACGGCTAATTACAGTATCCCAGCCAGAAATAAACCCTTGACTGACCAGTTTAAAAAACATGTTAGAGAAAATTTTAACTTTTATAAAGAGCTTATCAAAAAAACACCTAATGGACATCCATTCGAAATATCGGAAAGACTAGTTTCTGATGTTACAGAAAAAGAAATGAATGAAATTTACGAGAAAGCTTGGGAGAAAGGTGGGTTGCAATTTCGAGCAACATTTAATGACTTAATAACTAATCTTGAAGCTAACAAAACAGCTTCTGATTTTATCAAAAATAAAATTATTCAAACAGTAAAAAACAAAAAATTTGCTAAAATTTTATCAGATATTGATCACCCCTATGCTGGTAAAAGGCCACCAATAGATAGTCATTATTTCGAAGCCTACAATAGAGACAATATTGATCTTGTAGATTTAAAAGCTGATCCAATTGAGCATGTAGATAAAAATGGTATCAAAACCCTTAAGAATTATTTTGACTTAGATATTATAGTTTTTGCTACAGGGTATGACGCCATGACTGGACCTCTTCTAAACATGAATGTTACTGGAAAAAATAACTTAACATTAAAAGAAGTCTGGGAAGAAGGTCCTAAAACATACTTGGGAATTCAAGTTCCAGGATTTCCTAATTTATTTACTGTTACCGGACCTGGAAGCCCATCTGTTTTAACAAACATGCCTATGGCCATTGAACAACATGTTGAATGGATAAGAGATTGTATTCAATTCATGCTTCAAAAAAATTACAATACTATAGAAGCAAGTAAAAAAGATTCTGAAAAATGGGGAGAAGAAGTTAACAAAGTTGCTAATAGGACATTACTACCTACTGTCAAACACTCATGGTATTTAGGCGCTAATATACCAGGAAAACCTCAAGTTTTTATGCCCTATGCTGGTGGTCTACCAAGGTACAGTGAGATTTGCGATGATATCAAAAAAGAAAATTACAAAGGTTTCATTTTAGCATAATAATTAAATATCTATATTTTGCTGCATCTTACTTATATTTGTTCTTATTTTTTTGATTCTTTCTTCAAGTATATTCTTCTTGGAAGATTGCTTAGAAGATAACTGATCCAGCAACAAGGACATTTCATTTGCTAATTCGCTACTTTGTTTGTTTGAATCAATAAGTCTTATTTGCGTTTTTCTTAAAAGAGCACCAAGTATGACATTTGATTTCATCATTTTCGTAAAATAAGATTTTTGAATTTTTTTCGCGACTAATTTTTGAGTGCAAACTCTTGCCGTCACAGTTCTTGGAATATTCAGTAAAATAGAGCTTTCACCAAATATTTCACCTGTTCCCAGTCTATTTAGTTTCAAGCCATCTGTAGTTTCTAAATTTACGTAGCCTTCTAAAATAAGATAAGCCTCTTTAGGTATGCTACCAGCCTTATATATAACTTCACCAGGTTCCCAAATTGCTGAATTACCATTATCTATCATTTAATATAATTCCTTGGAATTAGGTTTCATAATCTCAGCCGGTAGGAATAGATAGGGGTTCCATATAAAAAATATAACCATAAAAAACTAGATAACAATAAAACAGCAAGTAAGCCCACCATTTCTTAGGTTTAAACTTTTTACTTTCTTCATTAACAATATCCAATTCTTCTTTATAGTTTTTGTAATACCTGATCATAAAGTTTGATCTACCCACTAAAATCTCCATCTTCATTTTTTAAAGTTATAAATTTAAAAAAATCGTTTCTGCATCACCTTGAAGGAAAACATTAAATAAATAATTTTTTTTATCAATTTTTTTAGCTACCAAAGAACTTTCATCATTATGATTTTCTATAATGAATGATATTAGAGGATCATTTTTTAAATTATCATCATCAAAATATATTCTTGTATTAAGAGACATGTTAAGTCCTCTAGATGAGATAGATAACAAAATGTGAGGGCTCTGAAGTTTACCATCGAAATTCTTAACTGGACCAGGTTTTAAGGTAAAAAGACTAAACTTTTTTGTAATTTTATCAGGAACAAATCTTGCAAAACCAAAAACGTCAGAATATTTTCCATTCTCATCACTCTGCCATGTCTCTAATAAAACATCATCAAGAGCTTCTCCTTTCCCATCAAATATAGAGCCTGTTATTTTTATTAAATCTTCACTTTGTTTATTAGGAAAAGGATTTGTCCCAATATCACTATTGTAAATTCCTTCTATACCGACAGAATTTGGCATGCATCCAATGTGAAGGAAAGGTCCTGCCGTTTGAAATGGTGTCTCTTTATATACTTTATTTATATTCTCCATCTCAAAGACCCTCCTTTTTATTCTCAAAATATGTCTGGTTTGCACCCCTTAAAATAATATCAAATTTATAAGCTAGTATATTATGTGAACTTGATTTTGATGTATCTAGTAATCCAATTAAACTATTAATTGCTTTCTCATCTGGAATTGAATTTACCATTGGGCATAACTTAATTAGGGGATCACCTTCAAAGTACATTTGTGTGATTAACCTTTGCCCAAAACTTTTACCAAATATTGAAAAATGAATATGCATAGGCCTCCACTCTATTCCACGGTTGGGATAAGGGTATGGTCCTGGTTGAATTGTTAAAAACTCATAATATCCATCTGATGCTGAAATATATCTTCCACAACCTGCAAAGTTGGGGTCTATAGGTGTGGGGGTTGTATCATTTGGATGTAAGTATTTACCAGAGGCATTGGCTTGCCATATCTCTATAAGAGCTCCTTCAATTGGATTTAAAAATTGATCTTTTAAGGTGCCATAAACAAGTATTTTATGACCTAATGGGCTATTATTATTTTTTGAAAAATTTAAGGTTAGATCATTATCATTTTTACCAAGAATATCGGTTGTAAAAACTGGTCCAGAAACTTCAGATAAAGTTGATGGGAAAGAAATTTTTTCTTTTGAAGGAGCTCTCAAAATACTTGATTTATAATCAGGGAAATTTATTCGAGGTTGAAAATTATAGTTTCTTTCAAGGAGTGATTTTTTTTTCATACAAATACCCAAACATCTAATTACTATTTATTAAATTAAAAAGGCAATCCCACATAATTTTCAGCTAAAACAGTTTGAGATGCAATCGAATTTTCTAGATACGCCAATTCAGAATCTTGTATACATTGATCAAAATCAGTTTGCTCTGGAAACTTATGAAAAGTTGTTGTCATCCACCAACTAAACCTTATAGCCTTCCAAACTCTTGACAAAGCAATTTGCGAGTAAAGTTTTAAATCATTGTCAATATTCAATAAATAATGTTTCTTCAATCCATTGTACAAATAATAAACATCTGAAACAGCTAAATTGAGGCCTTTAGCTCCTGTTGGAGGAACAATGTGTGCTGCGTCACCAACTAAGAATAATTTTTGCCAACTCATTGGTTCACAAACAAATGATCTTAAAGGAGCTATCGATTTTTCAATAGATTTACCCGTAATAAGAGTATCTGCTGCATGCGTAGGAAGGCGCTTTTTTAGCTCTTCCCAGAATTTCTTATCAGTCCAATTCTCTATTTTATCAGTTATCGGTGTTTGTATATAGTACCTACTTAAGTTGCTATTCCTCATAGAAGCTAAAGCAAAGCCATTCCCATGATTTGCATAAATTAACTCATCACTAACTGGCGGCGTTTCTGATAAAATGCCTAACCAACCAAATGGATAAACTTTCTCATAAATTTTAGTTAAATTTTGAGGAATAACTTGTCTACTTATACCATGGTAACCATCACAACCAGCTACAAAATCACATTTTATTTTATTTTCTACACCATCTTTTTTGAATGTAACAAAGGGGTTTTTTTGGTCTAAGTCTTGAGGCAACACATCATCAACATTATTGATAATATTGTTGTTTTCTTTTTCTATTTTTTCATACAAATCCTTAGTGACTTCGGTTTGGCCATATACAGTGACATGTTTATTAGTTAGTTTTTTAAGGTCTATTCTAAAACCATGGTTTTTAAATGATAATTGAATACCATCATGTACAAAACCTTCTTTATTTAATCTACCTGAAACACCAGCTTTTTGAAGCATTTTTGTTGTCCCACTTTCTAAAACACCTGCCCTGATTCTTCCAATCACGTGTGATTTAGATTGTTTTTCTAGAACAATGTTATCAATTCCATCTAAGGACAAAAATCTAGATAATAAGAGACCTGATGGACCACCTCCAATGATAACAACTTTGGTCCTCATCAATAATTTCCTTTAATAACTATATGGTTCATTTCAAATACATAACCAACAAAACAACACAGGAAATTATTTGTAATAAATTAATAAAAACAGATAATTTATGAAGTTTATTAAATTTAATTTCTTTAGATTCATCTTTGGCTTTATTAATCATTGGCATTAGTATTTGTTTTGAAAAAATAAAGCTTAAGGATATGAAAATGAAAAAAAACAATGATATTTTATCTTGTTTTAAAATAGATGTTAACAGACCCAAACAACTCAAAATAAAGCCAAACAAATAATATTTAGGGAAAAATATTCTTAAAAATTTAGACGATGCTTTTTCATCTAAAACTTTAAATACAGAAGTAGCAACAACGGCTGGAAAAAATATCATAAAGCTTAATATTGCTGCAGTTATTAATATTAACAACACCCACTCCTAAAAATAAATAATGAATTTTAAAATTTTGTCCCCTAAGTTATATTATAACACATACTTTGAATTGTTTTAATAAAAGAATAACTTGGAGATTAAGATGAATGAAAATAATATTTCCTACAAAGTGGAAAGTTTAATTTCTGAACAAGAAATACAAAAACGTATCTCCGAACTTTGTAAAGAAATTAATAAGTTTTATAGTAAAACTAATAAGCTACTAGTAGTTGGGTTATTAAGAGGTTCGTTTATATTCATTGCCGATTTAGTCCGAGAGTTACAAATCCCTGTAGAAGTTGATTTTATGACTGCCTCCAGTTATGGAAATTCTATGGAGTCTTCTCATAATATTAGAATACTTACTGACTTAAATACTGATATTAAAAATTTAGATGTATTATTAGTTGAGGACATAATTGATACAGGTCATACCCTTAATCAAGTGATTAAATTACTCAAAAACCGAAAACCAAAAAGTTTAGAAGTTTGCTGTTTACTTAATAAATTTTCTCGACGTGAAACAAATATAGAGAGCAAATGGATAGGCTTTGATATTCCCGATGAATTTGTTGTTGGATATGGGATTGACTATGCTCAAGATAATAGGCATTTACCTTTTATAGGAAAAGTAGTTAATCAATAGTTAAATTGATATAAAATTCTCCATCAATTCTATTATCCTATTTTTGTAAAATCTTCTAAATTGATTTCTGACGAATATTCTACTTCACACTCCCCTTCTAAACCAGAGACTGTTCCCCCCATTTCTCGAATATCTTGCCAAAATTGATTAGTCCAAGATGATCTCGTTTTATTTACATATTCTTTATTTTTAAAAACATGAAAAATCTCAATTGAGTTTTCTGTGACATTCATGAAACATCTTAAAATCATGCCTTCATTAAACATAGAAGCACTTTTACTTTTCAAAGCATTAAGTATAGCTTCTTTTGCAAGTTTATTTTGAAATTTAATTGATTTAGTTACAGCAAACATTTTTTCTCCATTAGATTATTGAAATCAAAAATTAATTTAAGTTAATTAAACTTTAGCTCCAAGGCCTAATAACAATTTTAATAGCATCATCAATTCTTTCTCTTGCATATTTTAAAGCTGTAGGAAGATCCTTTAAATTAAATGTATGAGTATGTACTAGTTTAGCATCAAACCTTTTCTCTTTCATAAACTCCATGGCTCTGTGTGTGGCGCTTTTGCCTTCACCTCTAATCCCAAACATATAAATATTATTTATAACCATATGCGGAATATTAATTTTAACTGGTTCATGAGGGAAAGCTGCAAGACAAATTTTACCCCCCCTATTAGTCATCATTATAGCATCATTCAGAGCTTGCTCAGTTCCTGCACATTCGACAACATAGTCTACTCCCTTTTTACCAACAATAGACTTGACTGCCTCGACTATATTCTTCTCAGTTTTTACATTTAAGGTGTGGTCTGCTCCAAGTTGTTTTCCTATTTCTAAACGACTGTCTCTAGTACCAATCAGTATAACAGGTCCTGCACCTAATGCCTTGGCAACAGCGACACCTAACAATCCTATTGGACCGGGTCCTATGACAACCAAACTTTCACCAGCTATTAACCCCCCTAATTCAGTAAGTCCATACATAGTTGTTCCTGCAGTTACAACTAAAGTAGCTTCTTCGTCAGACATTTCATTAGGCACTTTTATTAAGGTATTTATATTGTTAACTGCAAATTGCTTGAAACCACCATCTGTTGTAAAACCATTGGCTCGGTGTCCTTTATTAACATCACCATAATTAAGACCATAATTGTGACAAGAAGTATACATGCCCATACGACACCTTTTACATTGCCCACATCCGGAGTGGATTTCTACAGTCACCCTATCACCAATATCAAACTCATCAACTGAAGGCCCTAAAGCAACAACAGTTCCCATATACTCATGTCCTGGAGTAAAATTCTTATTAAATGGTAATCCCCCTTCAATCAAAGCAGGAGGACCATGACTAATTACATCAAGATCTGTAGCACAAATCGCTACTGCATCAATTTTAACCAAAACTTCAGATTTTCCAGGCATCTCTACTGGTTTATCTATTAATAAAATTTCATTAGGATCCCCTAAAACCCAGGCTTTCATAGTTTCCGGGATAGGAAATTTAGTAGAGGTTTTTCCTGAAAATTCTTTTGACATAATTTAGCCTCACAAAACTTAATGAATCCATTTTATATATTATTTGTCAAATAAGTTTGTTTATTAAATAGGATGTTTTTTTATATATTCTCGCCAAGCGGTAAAAAGTCCTGCGCCAATGACTATGGTGACACCTACAACTATCATTAAATCAATGCTTTCTGAAAAAATTGTTACACCTATTATGGAACCAAAAACTAGCTGAAGATATGAAAATGGTTGAATAACTGAAGCCTCTGCAACCTGTAATGTTTTGACCATCATAAAATGTGAGCTAGCGCTTAACACACACATAATTAGAAGCCAGAGGAAATCTTCTTTTAGAATATTTTCCCAAATAAAAAAACTGATGATAGTCATTGTAACAGATCCTCCGATACCTGCCCAAAAAAAACTTGTAATGGCTTTGTCAAGCCTGGAGACATAACGAGTAAGAATTAAGTATACCGCAAACATGATTGCCCCAACTAGAGCATATATAGCCCCTTCAGAAATCACATTGGTTGTTGGCCTTAATATGATTATAACACCAACAAAGCCGATAAAAATAGCTGTCCATCTTCGCCAACCAAACTTTTCACCTAGAAAAGGAACTGATAAACCGGCTACTATTAAAGGATAGCATGCTATAATTGCATGGGTTTCAACCAACCCTAATAATGTGAAAGTGTAAACTACCAAACAATTATTTAAAGATAAAATGAGACCTCTTGAAAATTGAGTAAATGGCTGTTTAGTGTACAAAATCTTTTGAAAGCTATCCTTAACAAACAAACAGGTTATTGCCATGACTATGGCAATAAACCAGTAGCGCATTGTAACCAAGGTAAACACATTATTGTTCTCTGCCAAATATCTTGAAACGCCATCCATAGTCGAAAACATAAAAGTTGTAACCACCATTAGACCAATTCCTAAAAGGACATTATTTTGCATTTAAAAAAAACTCTATTTTAGAAGTGAAGTGGCATTATATATCTTTAGTTAAAACTAACAATCAATAAAAAAATAGAGGCCAATGGCCTCTATATAATTTGGGGAAATTTTGTAATTTACTTTCTATAATATATTACGTCATCAAGTTAAAATGTTTAATTATTTAATAAATTATTCTGCAATTTAAAAATTTTGTTTATATGACTTTCTGCTTCATCATTTTGAAATTTATCAAAATCCTTTATAGGTGACCTGCAAAAATTAGTTGCAAAGATTTCTTCTTTTACCCTTAAGGTTTTATAAAATTTGATTGAAATATCAATATGCTGGTGAGCAAA
The DNA here is from genome assembly GCA_937142855.1 of uncultured Alphaproteobacteria bacterium. GTDB lineage: Bacteria > Pseudomonadota > Alphaproteobacteria > Puniceispirillales > Marisalimonadaceae > Marisalimonas. Next base: position 10,135 of record CAKZQZ010000008.1, read on the forward strand.
TGATAATGTTGGCAGCATTTCATAAAAAAGGTTTTTTGCTTCTTCAAATTTATTTGCAACAAAAAGATTATAAATCTTATTGTACAATATTTCCATCGTAGATGGAATGAAAGCATGAACACCCCTATGAAGAGCCTCCATCATTCCCATTATTGCCCAACCACCACTTAGATGTATTTCGTTATTTGTAGCTTCCAAAACTCTGGTATATTTTGGACCAGAGTTTAGTACTTCAATTTTTAACCCCTTAAATTTTTTGATTTTATTATACAACATTAAAATATCTTCATCTCTCATTCCATTGTCAGTCCAGGACAAATCCTGAATCATCAGATATTTTGGACCCACTTCAGCAATTTGTTGAAAACACTCTAAAAGTTCATCCCCATAAACATTATCTGGAACTTGGCACAAAATCCATTCAGCTCCAGCTTCTTTTGCTAAAATAGATAAGGCAATTCTGTCTTTTTGCTCTTTTGCGCTACAGCTTACAATTGTAGGTATCCTATTTCCATTATATCTAATAGATTCCTTTATTATCAGTTTCTTTTCATTAATAGATAAACTTGAGTTTTCTCCAGCAACAGCCCCTACTAACATCCCAGCACACCCAGTGGAAATAGTATGATCAATTAGTTTTTTCAGACTGTATAAATCAATTTTATTATCTTTAGAAAAAGGCGTATGAAGACTAGGAATAATTCCTCTCATACTAGTAATAATGTTATTTTCCTTAGCCAATTAAAGTTCCATTTTCAAGAGTTATGTCTGTACGTAATAAGTGGACATCTTTTCCTGAAATAGCTCCTAAAACTAAAACTTCAGATGTAAAGCCTGCTACTTTTTTTGAAGGTAAATTACAGACAGCTATAACCTGTCTTCCAATTAATTCACTCGTAGAATAATTAGTGACTTGTGCAGATGTGGATTTCATACCCAATTCATTACCAAAATCTATTTTTAAAATATAAGCAGGGTTTTTTGCTTTTATGTTAGGTCTTGCTTCAACAATTGTTCCTAATACAATATTGAGTTTTGTAAAATCACTGATAGAAACTTCTTCTTTATTTAATGATTTCATTATTAAAATATCTCATTACTTTAAGTTTATTTTTCTAGCTTTGACATGTTTTGAACCATTTGTGATTTCAATAATCCACCTGAGTCAATTACAATATTACGATACATAACATCGCCATCAACTACGCCTGTTGATTTCAAATGTAAGTTTTCAGTCTGTATATCTGCATTAATTTCACCTTCAACAACAATGTTTTGAGCGGAAACAAAACCTACAAGAATACCTGATTTTTTGATATGTAAATTGGTAACGTTAAGTGAACCTTCAAAACTTCCATGCAACTCTAAGTCACCTGAACCTGAATAGGTGCCTTTAAAAAAAGAATCTTCTTTAATTTTAATTGCCTGCTTCAAATAAATTCCTATGAATAATTACGTTTAATCAAGATTATGTTATTTAATAAACTCTTAAGAGATTTTTATTCGTTATTCCCAACACATTTCAAGATAAATTCATTAGCATATATCTCATTATAGCTACTTTTAACTGACCTGAAAATAGAATTAAACACTAATGTGTTATCCTTAATAATAAATATGTAATTAAGAATAGGATCGTTTTCATCTGATGCTTTTTTAATTGCCATTAAATTTATCTCAGAATTATCAATAATCTTATATTCTTGCACCAAGCCTCTGTCATTTATATATGTCAGCAACTCATCTTTAATAGATATTTTTGACAAACGACTGTATTTTTTATCAACACAAGAGTATTCTGATCCGTATGATGACAAAGAGTAAAAACAGAGAAAAAGAATTGTATATAAAATTCTCATTATAAATCCTTTTTTTAAAAAATTTTAGCTTCATATGTTTTAATATATATTTAAATAACAATTAACAAATTTTAATTATGAAAAAACAAACCAATACTTTATTTATTTTTTGGGGTTTAGCTTTTATTTTAGTTGCTTGTCTACTTCCTTTTATGGCTAGAGAAAATAATTTTCTTAACCAATTTTTATCCTATTGTATAACATTTATAAAATAGTTATATCTTGAAATTTTAACAAAATCACATAAATCTCGGACATTAAATTTTATGTTATATCAAACAAAGAAAAAATTAATTCTAGTATCAATTATATTGTCATTTGCGGTTATTTTGGTAGCAACCTTTCTTTTCGCTGAACATTTATCTCGACAAAACTCTCCAAAAAAAATGTCAGATATTCTTAATAAGGTTATCTTAAAAGATCATAATGGTAATCGTTTTAAAGAACAAAGTTTAAATAACAATCCATCTTTATTATTTTTTGGCTTTACACACTGCCCTGAAATATGCCCAACAACACTTACAGAGTTGTCTACAATTATAGGAAACCTGAAAAACAAAATTAAACCCACAAATATAATTTTTGTTACACTTGACCCCCAAAGGGATACACAAGAATATTTAAAAGACTATATTCAGTATTTTAACGGTAACATCATAGCTGTAACTGGAGAAGATATAGAAATTAAAAAATTAGCTGACAATTGGAACGTTTTTTTTGAAAGAGTAAATACTTCAGATAATGACTACACATTTAATCATACAGCAACTGTATTTATGCTAGATCAAAAAGGTATTTTTAGAGGAACTATTGCTTGGGGAGAGAACCCAAACTCTATAAGTCAAAAAATTATTAACCTTAATAAGCACTAATTGAAAACGTAACCAAATTTTTTTAATTTTTCCCTAACATGCTCTGAAGCAAGAAAACTTAGAAAGTCTATAGCTTCCTTTTTATGTTTTCCATTATTAAGCAAAATAGCATCTTGTTTAATTGGGGAATATAAACTTTGAGGCACTTCCCAAACTTTTCCTTTTTGGTTTTTGATTATAAAGTCAGACTTCGATATAAAACCTAAATCTAAATTGCCAAAATAACTCATAATGAATACTTGATTAACATTTTTGCTTAAAATTAACCTTGGTAATAATTTGTCAAACACATTTAGAGAGCGTAAAACTTGCTGAGCTGCATTCCCATAAGGTACGTATTTAGGGTTTCCAATTCCTATATATTTAATATTATTAGATGTTAAAACTTGAGGAAAGTTTTTATCGAAAAGAAATTTGTTAGTAGTAAATATAAGTAATTTTCCTGTAGCATAGGTGAAACGACTTCCTTTAATCCCTTTTTGAGAGAACTCTATTTTTTTAGGTAATTTTTGATCGCCTGACAAAAAAATATCCAGAGGTGCACCATTGATGATTTGAGAATAAAGACTTCCACTTGAGCCACTTGAAATAAATATTTTAGTTTTATTTTGAGTTTCAAAAGATTTTTTTAAACTATTTAATGGTGTTAAGAAATTTGAAGCCACTGCTATATAAATATCATCTGCTAATATTTTATTTAATGGCAACCCTATTTGTAAAAAAAATATAATTGAAACGTAAAATAAGTTGTTTCGTATTTTAAATAACTTGAGAAACATAATTTATTAACTGAAAAACGAAATTATATAATTATACAAAAAATATATTACTACTATTAAAGAGATAAAAATAATTATTAATGTTTGAATATAATCTTTTATAAGCACTAGTATAAATTCTTTTGTTTGATTAGGGCCTAGAAAGACTAATAAATAAATCAAAGAAAAGGGAAACGTAATAAAAAATATAGATGAAACAAGCCAAAATTTTACAAATCCCATTTGTTCAAATTTATTTTTTTGCTTCTCTAAATTATTCATTCTAACACTATATGAATCTATCATTTTAGGATGAAAAAATATGATAAATTTTATATTATCTCCAAACGGTCATTAATAGAAACCAAACCACCTTTAATAACTTGTGCATACACTCCTAAATCAAAATGCCCATAATTATTTTTGATTTCATTTGGGATATTTATATCTCTTTCAGCATTTTCAGGATTCACGTTAGTAGCACCACATCTTTGAGTTCTTTTAAAAACTTTTAAAATACTACTACCCAAAGCTATTTTTTTTCCAATCCAATCAAACTCCTCCCACGGTTCATTTCCATCAATTAAAAAATTAGCACGAAACCTGGTTGGAGAAATTTGTCTATCTAATTTACTTTCAAAGTCTTGGATTGACTTTAAATTGATAATTGAAATCACTTTATCTGGTAAATCTGAGAAGGAGTGTTTTAGACGACTTGTCTTATTTTCCATGCCTCTTACTAGCATTGGTTTTTCTTCATGGCTTAAATTTAAATATTTTTGAAAAAAATATTCTACATTACTAATGTTTTCTTGATTGATTAACTTTTCATTTAAAACTATTTGGTTATCAATTTTAATTTTTAGTTGTTGAGATGAACTATTAAATTCTGTTTTAAGTTTAGCTAATTTTTCTTCCTTAACTAATGCTAAAAAATTTGTTTTCTTTAGATAAACTGGATTCTCAGGGTCATAATTGACATTTGATCTTGCAAATGCAAATTCACGATCCCCTGGCAGGACTTGATTTGTCTGTAAAAAAACATTCTCAAGACTTTCTCCTGAAAGCCCCTTAATTGGGTATTTTGTAATGTGTTTAATAATATTCATTTTTAAAAAATTTTATTTAAGAGCATTTGTGTAGTATATGTCTATTAAAAATTTTTAATATAAAAATTTGGAGGTAAAACTGAATTTAAATTTTTTAAAACCTTTACCAGACTTTTTAATTAAACGATATTATGGTTGGAAAGCCACCACATTTGTAAATAGCAAAAGCTGGTATCATAAATTAGCTGAAGATGGTCAACACCCCAGAGCAATGATTATATCCTGTTGTGACAGTAGAGTTCATGTCACTTCTATTTTTGGCTCAGATGCTGGAGAGTTTTTTATTCATAGAAATATAGCTAATTTAATTCCTCCATTTAAAAAAGACGAAGATTACCATGGTACTTCAGCTGCTATAGAGTATGCGGTTAAAAGCTTAAAAATCCCTCATATAATTATACTTGGGCATTCCACATGTGGAGGGGTAAAAGCTAGTTATGATTATTTTTCAGGCCGTAACAAAGAATTAAAAGAAAATAGTAATTTTGTTGCCTCATGGTTAGAGATCCTTAGACCTAGTTTTAATGATCTTAAAGAGGACGTTAAAGAGGAAGAAAAAATAAAGTCCTTAGAAAAAGGAGCTATTCTAACCTCAATAAAGAATCTAACCACCTTTCCGTTTGTAAAAGAAGCCTTAGATAATGGATCTTTGAGTATTCATGGCTTATGGCATAACATAGGCACAGGCGAATTAATGTCTTATGACAGCAAATCTAAAAAATTTATTTTTGTATAAATTAATAGTTAAGAAGCCACTTCAAATAAGACATCTGGGTTTGACATAGTTTTGATTTCTAAGACATTGCCATTTGGATCCTCTACAAAGAAAGTTTCTTGTTCAAATTGTGAACCTATAAATCTTCTGTATGGTTTATCAAAATAGTCTATGTCACTAGCTTCAATTCTTTTCTTTACTTCTTCAAAGTCTCTTGCTTCTAGGTGAACACCAAAATGAGGAACACAAACATCACCCATATCTACATCGTGCCTCTCTCTAAACTGTTTAGACTTAGTTTCATGGAGAGTGAGCTCATTACCCCAAAAATTTATATCTATCCATCTACCTTCTTCTTGGTTGCCAGTTGAACAACCTAAAATATCACAGTAAAAACCTAAGGCTGTTTTAATATCCCCTGCCGGTATAGCTAAATGAAAGCAATTAGTCATATTTAAATCCTTTTTTAAAAATATAATTATATATGTTTTAAGAACTTACTCAATTTGATTTTTTATAAAATATATAAATGTTAATATAACAAGATTGAATATTAAATATTTATTTAGGAGGCTTTCTAATTGCAAGAGATTAAATACATTGAACAAGGAAATGAGGAAAACTGTTTATTTTTAATACATGGCTTTTGCAGTGGTCCAGAAGATTGGATTAATCAAATTAATTTTTTCAGTCAACACTTTACTGTTATCGCGCCTACTCTTAGAGGGCACGATGGGAAAAATATTAATAGTCGTCCAATGAGTATTGAACAACTGTCAAATGATTGCGTAGAAATTATAAAAGAAAGAAAATTTAAAAAAATTATACTGGCTGGTCACAGCATGGGAACTAGAGTGGCTATAGACATGGCTAGCAAAATCAAAAATCTCTATGGTTTAATTCTTGTTGATGGAAGCAGATTTAGTAATTATGAAACTTATTTTGATGAACTGAGTTCTTTTGAAAATTCATTAAATGGTCAAGATTATGAAACCATCTTAAGACAAATGTTTTCATCCATGTTTTTTTCTCCTAAATATGATCATCATAAAAGAAGAATTGTCACTCGAGCTATCAATGTGCCTAAGAATTATTCCTTAACTCTTAGACGAAATACTATTTGGTATGATAGTCATTGCGTAGAAAATTACTTAAAAGCTTTAAACACGCCTATCTTATTACTTCATAGTACTAAAATAGATAAACAAAATGGTAGGGTTCCTATCAAAAATTTAGATGATATACCCTACATTAATTTTATTAAATTATGGACAGAAAATACAAGATTGAAAATTTTTGAAGAAACTGGACATTATATTACAATAGAAGAACCAGAAATAGTTAATAAGCAAATCACTGAATGGTTAGAAAGTTTAAAAATCCATCTCAGATAATAGAACTGCCATTTGAGCACCATGCATGTCTCTATCCAGAACATGACCTTGAGGTATTTTTCTCGGGAAAGAAAATTTAATAACATTTAACTTTTCAATCTCAAACCTCTTTAGATCTTGGCCTTTTACCTTTAATAAATCAGCTACTTTTTGATTATGTAAATTCAAACAAATATCCTTATAAACATCTATACTTCCACAAAAAATGTCAATTGTTATCCAGAAAGGGCCTGCATTTTTAGACCTTATTCTGGAAACTTTTTTACCTAATGTAGACACTTAAACCTCTGATATTTTAATTCGAAATGCTTCCATGGGGTGATTTAATTCTAACGTATGATTTAAAACAAACTCGTAAACACACCCTCTGTCAGAATGAACAGGTGAATATGGAAAGGCAAAAGTAGGTAATTCTTCATTATCAGTTAAGGGATAATGTAATAAAAATGGATTAATTAATTTTGCAATTTCGTTCGAGATAGAGGTTTTTTTTGAAGTAATAATACATAGAACTCCAACTTCTGTTGGTTCACTAACTTTTGTTTCTAATTCTCCTAATGTTCCATTAACCCCTATAAGTCTAAATTCTAAAGAGTACAAGGGAGTGTCTAATTCCATTTTTTCTTTAATTTGTTTTTTCAAAAAATTAGATAATTTACTAACCCATGTTTTTGCATTTTCTACATAGTTTTGATCCCTTAACAATACCAAAAGAGATGTTTGATATCCTGTAATCTTGGCTCCTTCTAACTTTACGTTATATGTTCCTGACTTTAACCAATTGGCACCATCCACTCTAACCTTGCCATTTTTTTCTAAACGGTAATTAGCATTTGTTACGTCCATGTAACCACCTGGCTCATATAAAATAAAAGGATCTGCGTTTTCATAAAGCATATGAGCGGCAACGCTCTCTGGTGTACAAGATGCATTAGAGGCCATAGCCTCAACTGTAAAACCACTTTTATCAAATTCTACTAAAACAACACCCGATGTTGGGTTGTTCGAACATAAAGCTCCACATTCAGCAATTTTGGCGCCATGCCATGATCCTCCAGGGTCAGCTCCTTTCATCAATGGCAAAGCTGAGATTATGGCAGTATCTGTTGTTCGACCAGCAAGAATAATATCGGCGCCAGTTTTAATACATTCTTGAATTTGCTCTGCACCTGCGAGAGCTACAATGTGTGACATATCATGAATAATATCAGCATCAAGTTTTGGAGATGGATCTAATGAAGATATTTTTTGTTTTTTAAAAGACGTTTTAATAAATTCTTTGTTTTGTTCACAATATAACTTAGTGATTTTTATGGATTGTCCCATCTCTTCAGCTAACTCAATTGTAATATCTTCCATCCAATCGACCATTTCGTCAGTTCCACAAGTTCCAGAGCTTCCAATTAAAAGTGGAATTTTAGCTTCTTCTCTTGCTTTCATCAGTATTTTCCACTCAGATTTTATTGCAGACCTGGAATATTTAGATGTGCCAGAACCCAGAGAATATGGGCCACTATCGGTGGAACCACCATCAATACTAATGATATCAGGTTTCCTGTTAAGGCCATTTTTTAATGCCTCAATATCAAAACCCAATCCCAACACACCAGATGGCACAAGTACTTTTGAACAAATCATTTATTATCTTTTAGTTAAGTTTTTTTAAATATAACCTATTAATTTATATTAAAAAAGTTTCTCATGAGAAATGAGTATTAACCTACGCAATATACCCAATTCTTGATGTTAAGCTTCTCTCCTGCAAATAAATATGGCTGTCCACCTATTTGTTCGGCATATTCAATCAAATCAATTGTTGCGCTAGACCTCATATTAAAATTTTCTTGTTTATCTGTGCCCTTTGATCCTACTAAAACTACAAACTCAGAGGATATATCAACTAGACTGCTCTTGGTTTGTCTAGGAGTTAATATTTTTTTAAAATTATATCCCCATGAATCTAAGGCTTTTATTCCTATGTCAATATCTTTGCCTTTAACTTTAATAAGACAAATTTGACAAATATTTTTATCTTTATTCTCTAGACTTCTAATTGAATAATCAGAATTAATATCTCCTTCAAGCCCATTTTGTCTCCAGTGTTTTAACTGTTCTTCTAATGGAACAACAATAATAGTGTTAAAAAATAATTTTGATTTTATTAAAACGGCTAGTTTGATCTCAGATTGATTTTTTATAATTTTACTAAATTGTTGATCTTTACTATCTAAATATTTAGTTTTTTTTGTTTTTTGTTTTATTTTATCTTTATGTAGTTTTAAAATTTTATTTATATCGTCTCTTTGTGATAGAGGAGTGATAAAATTATTTTTAAAAAGGTCTAAAAATTTTTTATGCCCTTCTCTGTCACCATAGAATTTATTGTATTGTTTTTCTAAAGAGCTAAGCTGATACAATGAATCAAAAGTTTCCGGCACTGACTGTTTCATATTCATCAAACTTTGGTTAGTGCCTATTGCAATCCATTTTGAAAGAGTACCTCTAGACATACCTAATTGTTCAGCTAAATCTTTTTGCCTGTCTTCTAACTGAAAAACTGCATTAGTAATAGCTTCAGCCATTTCAAATATACTATTTTTAACTCTGCTCTTGGCAAGGTTAATTTTTTTTACATGATCCTCAAGGGACATTATATTTGGAAGCATTGGCAAATATTTCTCTAAAGTTTTGTGGTTATATTAAAAAATTTTATTAAAACTTTTTACCACCTTCTTTAAGCCGGTTTTTTCTTTTATGGTCGGCTCTATTTTTATTATACTCTAATTTTTCATATATAGTCTCACCTAAATTGAAATTCTTAGATTCTGCAAGGTCAAAAATACGAATTATGGCATCAGCTAATTCAACTTCCATCATTGACCTATGCTTTAAATGATTATCCATCAACCCTTTTCTTGCCCCTTCCATAGCTTCACTAATTTCTGAGTGAATTAAGCACAAAAGTTCGCCTACATTCCTATCTTTTTTAATACCATTGGCATCATGCCACCAACCACCTTTTACTGCAGCCTCATGGCAATCTTTTGCACAACGATTCACACCTAGAATATTTTGCTTCATTAATTTCTCCAAATGATCATAAAAAAATATTTAAATTCGACATAACTAAAAAACTTGTCATACCTAAGATTATAGTCGCAAGAATATTACTTGAGATTATAGCTACAACAGTAGCAATAATAGCGGCATATAATTTATAATTATCCAATAAGTAAAAATTATTATTTTGGATAATTGATAGGTCATTAACTATTATGGGCGTTAGAACAGCTAGGGGAATATATTTAAATGAGTTTTTAAGTAAAGGAGATAATTCTCGTGATAACATTCCTGAAAGAGGTATAAACCTAATCAAGAAAGTAATTAGTCCACATAAAATAATTGTACTCCAAATCATCTTTTACTATCCATTTTACTGGTCAAAATACCAAAAATAATTCCTACAACAGCTGAAAGAATGATCCAAAAATTAATATCTAAATTTTTGCAAATCAATGCTGTAACTGCAGAGCTTAGTACAACAAATAATGTAGAAACAGATTTTATCATGGGTATGATAATGGCAATAAATGTAAGTGGTATTATAAATTGTAAATCTAAAAATTCTGGAAGATCACCCCCTAATAAAATTCCAGTCAAAGTAGATAATTGCCATGATAAAAATAGAGTAATGCCTGTTCCTAATAAATGAAAATGAAGAAATAGTTTATTTGGCTCATTCATAAATTTTCTTATTGATACAGCATATGCCTCATCAGTTAACAAATATCCTAAAATTATTCTCCATTTCAAAGATAATTTTTTTAAAAACTCTAACATAGATAAACTATATAAAAAATGTCTTGAATTGATAGCACCGACAGAAGTTACTAGTACAGCCATTGATGAACCACTAGAAAATAATTGAAGAAAAACTATCTGACTAGCACCCCCAAATATAATAGAAGACATTAAAAAGGCTTGCAAAGGGGTCAATCCTGTTTCAATAGCCATTATACCATATATTATGCCAAATGGAAAAACACCTACTTGTAAAGGTAATTCTTCGAAAACACCCTCTTTGAAAACTTTCCACTTTGTCATGTTTTATATTTTAAACTTCTTATGATTAATAAAAAATTATTATATATAGTATTCTCAATTTTTTGAATTGATTATTATCAATATTCATAACATACAAAACTCAGAGGATTTAAATTTGTTAAAAGCAGAAAGAGCAAAGTTCATCATGGATTTCTTAGAAAGAAGTTATCCTGAGACACCTGTGCCACTTAATAATAATAATATATTTGAATTACTTGTCGCCGTATTATTAAGTGCGCAATGTACTGATGAAAGGGTCAATAAAATTACCCCAACCCTTTTTAAAATTGCTAATAATCCATTTGATATGGAAAAAATTCCAGTTGAAAAAATCTATAATATTATAAGGCCATGTGGTTTAGCTCCTCAAAAATCAAAAGCTATTTCAAATTTGTCAAAAATATTAGTAAATAAATTTAATGGAATTGTCCCTAATGATATTAAAGAATTAGAAAAACTCCCTGGCGTAGGTCATAAAACAGCAAGCGTAGTGATTTCTCAGGGATTTGGCGTTCCTGCATTCCCAGTTGACACTCATATTCATAGACTTGCTCAAAGGTGGGGATTAACAAATGGGAAAAACGTAAAAACAACTGAAAAGGACTTAAAAAAACTTTTTCCTCCAGAAAAATGGAATAAGCTTCATCTCCAGATTATATTTTATGGACGAGAATTTTGTTCAGCTTGGGCATGTGATGGAACAGTCTGTAATATATGTACTACTTGTTATCCAAATAGAAAAAAACCAGTAAAAACTAAAAAGCCATAACTATAATAACTTTAATTGCTTATTGGGTAAAACTTCTCTTTTTTTCCTTCGACTACCTAGTTTTGTAAAAATAAATTTTGATTTTTCATTATACCCTTCTTTTTTCATAATTTTTGTAAATTGAGACTTTGCTTTTTTAATGGCTTCAGAATGAACAATAATTTTGTGTGGATAATCTTTACCTATAATGCATTTAGAACTTTTTTGAGTATTTAAACTCATCTTCCAAGGTTCATGTATCCATGCTTCAGGGACATTCTTTAGTTCAGGGACCCATTTTTTTATAAACTCTCCATTTGGATCCTGGTCATATGACTGCTTTATCGGATTATAAATCCTAAGTGTATTTATACCCGTAACCCCGGACTGCATTTGTAATTGACTATAATGAATACCGGGTTCGTAATCAGTAAACATTTGAGCTAAATGGTAGCCAATTTTTCTCCAATCCAACCAAAGGTCATAACTAGCAAAACTGACAAGCATTGCTCGCATTCTAAATGTTATCCACCCATTATAATTTAAAAATCTCATACAAGCATCTACAAATGGGTATCCCGTTTGACCATTTTTCCAAGCAGAATAGAATTTTAAATTAACTTGTTTTTCCCTAAGACCTTCATAATAAGGATGCATGCACTTAAACTCAATTGATGGCTGGGATTCTAATTTTTGAATAAAATGACACCTCCAAGTTAATCGTGAAAGTAATGCAGAAATATTTTTTTTCCAAATTTTTCTCTCAACCTCATGTAAACTATTAATTTTAATACTTGTCATATTGATTATTTCTTTAGAAGAGATCGTACCCCAGGTCAAATGAGGGGAAATTCTTGAGCAACTATTTTCAGATTTTCCTGGCTTAGAAATATTATAAATATAATTTTTTCCTCTAATTTGGAGGAAACTATTTATTGTTTTTAAAGCTTGGCTTCTGCCACCTTTTTGAACCTTTCCTCGAAAATTATTAATAAAAATATTATCTGTTTTTGGAGGAATAGGGCTTCCATTTATAGCTTTAAAAGGAATTATATTATTTGGAGTAGGGATTATATTTTCTTTCATTCTAAAATTTCTAATTTTAGACCATTCGTTACGATCTTTTAAACATCTAACCACACCATTTGCAGGAAATTCCTTATAATTAATTTTACTATTAGCAAACGAACTCCTAACCTTAATATCTCTTTTAAAAGTCCAGTCATTACCACTTTCTTCATGGGCAAAGACGTAATTTATTTTGTATTTTTTAGATAAATCTTTAAAAACTTTTTCAACAGAACCAATTTGGATTATTAGTTTTTGGTTAATAGTATTCAGATCTCTAGATAACTCCACCAAACTGTCATGGATAAAGGACCAATGTCTTCTGTTAGCAAAGGGTTCTGACCAATAATCTGTTTCGACGATATAGAGCATTAACGTTGGAGTAGAATTTTTAGACGCCTCATAAATAGGCTTGTGGTCTGTTATTCTGAGATCTCTTTTAAACCAAACAATTTGAATTTCAGATTTTTTCATGCTTGGCTTTACGACCGTAGACTCTTTCTCGCCACACCTTAAAAGAAGCTTTTTTTAAACTTGATCTCATAATTTTAATTACCTCTTTTTCAGATAATCCCGTCTGCATTTTTATGCTATCAAAGCTTGTTTTATCACACCAAGCCATTTCTATCACGTTATCAATATCAAAATTATATTTAACTATTTTCAATATTTAATACCACTTTGTTTCTTTTACATTTTTGACTACAGTACTTAACTTGATCCCAAACCTTTTTCCATTTTTTTCTCCATGTAAAAGGTCTTTTACAAATTACACAAATTTTTGAAGGTAGGTTTTCTTTTTTAATCATGTTATTCAAAATATTACTTAGTTTATATTAGTTGTTGAAGTTAATACTGCTGTATGAAGTCCAGATGCTGCTACTTTACCCGAAGAGGTAAAAAGTTTTCCTTCAACAGACACAATTTGCTTTCCTAATTTTATAATTTTTGCAGTACCAGTAACCTTTCCTAACAACAAAGGTCTATGAAAAGTAATATGTATATCTGTTGAACTTGGTAAGTATTTATCCTCAGTTAGTATATTGACACTAATAGACGTTATTTCATCTATAGCAGATGCAATCATACCACCTTGAACCGTTTTAAAAGGGTTTAAACATTCCTTAGAAAATTCTAACTCATACTTATATGTATATGTATCCTTATCAAGCCCAATATATTTAGTGTTTAGAAAGTGAAAAGTGTGTCCAGAACGAGCTCTTTCAATGGATTTATTGATATTTTTGACTTCCATTTATGACCGCCTTTCTGCTAATATATTTATAAATAAAAATTAACTTAACTAGATCTTATAATTATAAATTATATATGAATGGAGTTTTTATGCCTAAAGGTTATTTTTTAAGTGCTCATCGCTCCCCGGCAAATCCAGAAAAAAGGAATGCTTATTTAGCATTAGCGGCTCCTGCAATTGAAAAAAGTAAAGGTAAAATCTTAGCTAGTACCAATATTGTAGACGCTCACGAAAATGGTGTAGCAGAACAAACAGTGCTTGTAGAATTTGATAGTTTAGAAAAGGCTAAAACTTTTTATTATAGTCAGGAATATCAATCTGCACTTAAAGCACTTGATGGAGGCGCTGATAGAGATATCAGAATATTTGAGGGTAAAGAATAATAAGACTTATTCAAATAAACTATTTTTGATTTGTTATCCTGTCATATGTTTTGAAGAGTGATTGATTACCATTTTTCCCCTCATTATGAGCTTTTGCTTCTAAATATAAAGACTGTACCAGAGCCAATCCTGGTAGGGGTATCCCACTTTCGAACGCAGCTTCGCTTGCTAATTTTAAATCCTTGAGTTGCAGGTCTATTCTAAAGCCAGCCTTATCATTTTTATCTATCACTAAGTCTCCTAAATTTTCAAGTAACCAAGAGTTGGCCGCCCCACCCATCAGAGTGTCTTTAAGCAATTTTAAATCTCCACCTTTTGACTTACATAAAGCAAAAGCTTCACACATTGACTGAATATGCGTTCCAACCATAATCTGATTGCACATTTTAAAAATCTGCCCCATGCCAAGTTTGCCAGCATAAACAATATTTTTACCCATAGAGTTAAGAATATATAAAGATTTTTTAAAAGTATCCTTTTTGCCTCCAACCATGATTGATAGATTAGCGTCGATCGCACCTTTAACACCGCCACTTACTGGTGCATCAAGAAACTCTATTTGAGCTTTTTGTAATTCTTTTCCTATCTCAATAGATGAAGAAGAGGATATGGTACTCATCTCAATAACTATTGTGCCTGGTTTTAAATACTGATTTATACCAGTCTTACTATTAAAAACACTTTCAACATCGGAAGTGTCTGGAAGAATAGATATAATGAAATTGTTATTGGCTATTGCTCTTAAATTATTGACAGTTTTGACCCTGTCTTTCTCAATTTTTTTTGTGATTTTAGGGTTTTTATCATAAACCATAACATTAAACCCTGACTTAATTAAATTTTTTAACATTGGCAAACCCATGTTGCCAGCACCAATAAATCCAATTGACGTATTACTTATAGTTTTAGCCTTCATTTTATATTTCCAAAATTAATTTAGAATTACATTTAATTGATTAACTATCTACTTTAACAAAATTAAATTATAATTAATTGAAAAATTGGGTTATAAATTAGGCTGAAAACTATATCTATTCAAGTTTTAATATGAAACTATAATCTTTAATTAATATTAGTGTTAACAATTATTTTTAAATTTTAGTGTACTTTAATATTATTTTTAAACAACAACACAACATAATAATATTTGTTAATTTTATAATATGTAAAGGTGTCTAAAAAACTAAATAATATTTGAAAAATAATCTTTAATACCTTGTTTAATTGAATATTTAGGTTCCCAATCAATTTCATTTTTTATTTTTTCAATACTAAAAAGTTTTCTTTCATCAAAAGAGTTTTTATTTGAAAATGTAACTTGTGAATTTTCAACGTACAAATTAATTTGTTCTAAAATCTCTTGATAAGAAGGAAAATCAGGACCGGAAACATTGTAATCATAAGAATGTTTTTTACTATGTATCAAACATTTTTCTATACAAGAAACGACATCCTTAACATAAACATAGGGCCAACATAAATCTTTCTTAAATGGTAAATTAATTGTCCTATTATTTATTGCTGAATTTATCATATCGTTAATAAAGCAACTTGTAGATCTTCTATAACCGTAAACGGTTGATAGCCTTAAAGACATAATATCCAGTCCATAATTTTGTGCATACATTTTTAAGAGCATATCGCATGATGCTTTAGTTGCACCATATAAATTTTCTGGGGCCATTCTATATTCTTCATTAGTGTTACTCTCATTCAACTTTCCATATGCTGAGATAGATGAACAAAAGATAAATCTTTTTATTTTGCCGTAAATTCTTGAGGCCTCTATTAGCCGCATTGTAAATATAACATTATTCTGCACAATTAAATCTGGTTTATCATTATAAAGCATTGGCCCAGAAACCCCACCAACATGTATAATTTTAGAAATGTTATATTTTGTTAATAATTTAACAATATCAGATACATCTTGGTTTATATCCGTTAGATGTTTGTAATTTTGTTGAAGGTCTTTATGGACAGGGTCAACCCCAACAATAAAATTGACTTTATTTAATAATTTTTTTACTAGAGGGGATCCGATTAAACCTGATGCGCCCGTTATAAGAACATTGTCTAAATTCATTTTTTGGCTTCTTTAACCCCTATAATTTATAAATTTTATTATTTAATATCGCTTTCCTTTTGTCGAATCCACACCACTATATAGAACTTTTCTTTTGATTTCAGCATCGCGGCTACAAAGCTCAAAATCTTGGTTATTTAAACGACCATTTGGCCTATCCGAAATAGTGAAATGACCATAATTATCTACTCCACTAACAAGTGTTACCAAAGAAAGATCTCCTGTTAATTGTTTCATTGAAGGCTTAATATAACGAATTGCACATCCTATCCTTCTATCATTCGTCTTGTTGGGACCTGAGGCATGAAATAGGTGTCCATGATGCATAGATGCTTGACCTGCCTCTAACTCTATTAGCACTGATTTTTTTTCATCAACCTCTACTGAAATTTCCTGCCCCCTGGAAAGCAAATTATTATCGTCAAAAGTATCAAGGTGAGGTACGATTTTTTCTTTATGACTTCCAGGTATAAATTTCATACATCCGCTTGCTTCATTAGCTTTAGATAGAGCAACCCAGCATGTTGTTTCTTCCTCATCATCTAGTCCCCAATAGGTTAAGTCCTGATGCCAAGTTACAATTTTTGGAGAATTAGCCTCTTTTATAAACATACCAGAACTCCAAACCATCAAATCTGGGCCTAAGATAGTTGAGGCGGCAGCAATAAGATTTTCATTTCGAATTAGCCTATCAAATGATGGTAATAGATTAGCCGGATAAGACCTTAGTAAACTTAGACGTTTAGGGTCATCACTCAGTTCAGCTTCTGCTAATTCAAAATCTTTCCTTATTATATTTATTTCATCAGCCCCAACAGCATCGATAGGAAATAAAAAACCTGTTTCTTCATAGTTGTTGGAATCATATTTTTTAATGTAATTTTCTGAAATCATTATTTTACCTTATAAACTAATTGTAAATAGAATGAATTATTTTGACAAAATCTTCAAATGATCTTTGAATCACTTACATGGAAGATTTTATTTTTAAAATATTTATATTTTGTATGTTTATCATTATGGGAGTTCTACTTTTAGGATTTTTTAAATACTTATTTAAATATTTTAAACTATTTCTTTTAAATCCTTCATGGGTGATTAAAACGTTTTCTATTTTCCCTTCTTTGTGTCTTATTGGAATTAATTATTTGATATTTTTAAAATTGTTAGAATATAATAAAATTGAACTAATATTCGCAATTTTAACTGGCATTATAGGGTCTTACTTTATATTCAAAGATCATGAAATTAATAATGAATAATAGAAAAATTCAAAAGTTTTTAATAGGATTAGAAATTGCAATTTGATAACAAAATAGGTTCTATACAACAAATTCTTACTGCAACTAATGTAGGCGTTCTTAGAAGGCAAGCAATTTTAAAAGAATTAAATCTCAAAAAAAACCAACAAATTATAGATATTGGTTGTGGTGGTGGACATCTCGTAGAAGAAATTTCTATGAGCATCGGACCGTCAGGTAAAGCAATTGGTGTTGATCCAAGTGAATTTCAAATAAAGACTGCTAAAGAAAGATGTAAACACCTACCTAACGTTCAATTTTTATGCAGTAATGCAAATGACATAAATATCGAACACAATTCCTGCGATGCTGTTACTTTTACACAAACACTTGAATATATAGATAACGTTGATGAAGCTCTTTTTGCAGCAAAAAAACTACAAAAGCCTATGTCTATTTTTGTAAATGTCTCTACTCTTTGGGATTTTTTTGGATTTCATGGTCCAGAAAAAGAATTAAATGATATGATGCATCAAATTTATAGAGGGCAAAAACACCCAATGCTTCCAACACAATTGAATGGTAAATTAGAAAAGCTAGGTTATACGAATATTAAAACACAGGAAATACCATTTTTTATTACTAATAAAGATGAAAACTCATTTCCTAAATTTCATGAAATATTAATGGTTAATGCTGCAATCAAAAAAGGTGTTTCTGAAGATCTTGTTTATAAATGGCAAAATCAACTTCATGAAGCAGAAAAAAATGGTAAATTTGCATTCACTGTTATCAGTATTCTCACATCTGCTTTTTCAAATTCATAAGGTAATCTATCTATAATATTTTAATAAAATTTGTTATTTGATTAATAAATTATTAACTGTTCAACAACCAAACATATTAGGTAAAAAAATTAATGAATAAATGGGGAATGATATTAATATTAGTTTTTATTCTATTTGTTTTCTTTCCCACTTTATCATATTGGATTGAAGTTTGGAGTGCTTAAAATTGTATAAATTGAATAATATTTATTACGAATGCATGATTCCACATAAAATTATGTGGAGTTGTAAAAAACACATTAGAGAAAAAAATTTGACTTATTTTTATTGAATAGTTGGTTGCGGGGGTAGGATTTGAACCTACGACCTTCAGGTTATGAGCCTGACATTTTTGCCCTAAAAATGAGGGTATATATAGGTTAATAGTTTCCATTAATCACTTTATTAATCACTTAATTTTAAAATAATTTAATTAATCACTAATGTTTACTCAAAATAAGAAAGGGGTATTCGTATATAACTGCGATAAACCTTAAATTAATTATGATATTTAATTAATTTTTGGAACTCTTAATGAATCTTTTTAGCTTGTTAAATAGTAGATCAAAACCAATAACGATAGGAATAATTGGTGCCGGTAAATTTGCTACAATGTTTTTTTCTCAAGCACTTAAAATACCTTCTATTCATATTGTGGGCGTGGTTGATATACATCCTGAAAATGCTAAATCAAATATGCAGATGGTAGGCTGGGACCCATCTGCTTTTGAAACTTCTAATCTATCGGATGCATTTTCATGTGGTAAAACATTTATTTCTGATAATTGGGAGGCACTTGTCTCCCATGAGTCAATTGAAATTATTGTTGAATGTACAGGAAACCCAATTGCAGCTATAGAACATTGTCTTTCAGCATTTAAAAATAAAAAAAATGTTATTAATGTAACCGTTGAAGCTGATGCATTTTGTGGATTTGCTTTGTCACAAAAAGCTAATGATGCTGGCGTCATATATAGTATGGCATATGGAGATC
Source organism: uncultured Alphaproteobacteria bacterium (assembly GCA_937142855.1). Classification (GTDB taxonomy): domain Bacteria; phylum Pseudomonadota; class Alphaproteobacteria; order Puniceispirillales; family Marisalimonadaceae; genus Marisalimonas. The sequence goes on from CAKZQZ010000008.1 coordinate 29,548, forward strand.
AACCAGCCCTTACATGTGAGCTGGTTGATTGGGCAAGAACGTGTGGATTTAATGTTGTAGCTGCCGGTAGAGGTCATAAGTGGCTTAAGCATTATCAAAAATCCACTCCTGATACAGTTTGGGACCATTGGGGATTAACCAAAGAACAAGCTGAAAGAGGTAGACTAAATCCTAAAATGTTTAATGCCTTTCTAGATGGTTCTAAACCATCAATTGAAAGTGTGGCTATAGCGAACACAGCAAACTTGTTATCTCCCTCAAATGGATTAATTTTTCCTGCTGGTGGAATAGATGATATCCCGACTTTAATGAGACCTATGTCGGAAGGTGGTATATTAGAGAAAAAAGGTATAGTTGATGTCGTTTCATGCCTAACACCTGATGGAAAACAAATCCCATATGATATTAGAAAAGGTGTATGGGTAGTTTTTGAGGCTGATACTGAATATTTAAAAAATTGTTTTGAAGAATATAAAGTAGTTACAGATCCTTCTGGCAAATATATGTCATTATACAAAAGATGGCATTTGATTGGATTAGAACTTGCAATTTCAATTGCTTCTATTGGTATAAGAAAAGAAGCAACAGGAGCATCAACCTGTTTTAATGCAGATTGTGTTGCTATAGCTAAACGTAATCTAAAGGCTGGTGAAATTTTAGATGGAGAAGGTGGCTATACTGTTTCTGGTGGAATTAGACCAGCATTAAAATCTATTAAAAACAATTACTTGCCACTTGGTCTTGCTCACAATATTTCCTTACAAAAACCGATCAATGATGGACAAGTCTTAACTTGGGATGATGTGAAGGCAGACACTAACCTTATTGCGCACAAACTTCGAAAAGAAATGGAATCTAACTTTAGTGAGTAATAGTGGCGATATATTTGATTATATTATTATTGGAGGAGGCAGTTCAGGTTCTATTTTAACTAATAGGTTGAGCTCGAATGGCTCAACTGTTTGTCTTATAGAAGCTGGCCCCAAAGATACTAACCCATATATTCATATTCCTGCTGGATATATAAAGAATATTTTTTCAAAAAAGCTTACATGGAATTTTTTTTCAGAACCATCTCCTCATACAAACTTTCGATCATTTTCTTTACCACAAGGTCGCGTTCTTGGTGGATCAAGCTCAATAAACGGCCTTAATTACGTTAGAGGACAAAAATATGATTATGATAATTGGGAAAAATTAGGGAATATTGGTTGGGGTTATAAAGATATACTTCCTTATTTTATTAAATCTGAAAATAGAATATCAACTAAAATTTTTGATAATAGAGGAACTAAGGGTGAGTTACCCATAACTGATCTAGATCTTATTCACCCTCTTTGTGAAGCATTTTTAAAGGGCACTGACTCATTAGGTATACCTCGAAACGAGGATTACAATAGCGGTAATCAATATGGATCTGGATATTTTCAAAGAGCAATATTTAATGGTTTACGATATAGTTCTTCAAAAGCTTTTTTGAAACCTATTCAAAATAAAAAAAATGTTGAATTAAAAGTAAACGCACAAGTTACCTCAATTATTCTTAAAAATAACAAAGCTATTGGGGTCAATTACATTTATAAAAATTCAGATACATTAAAGGTTTTAAGGGCAAATAAAGAAATAATACTTTGCGCAGGAGCTATTAATACACCCAAAATACTTCAACTATCAGGAATTGGCCCCGCTTCTTTATTATCTGAGAAAGGTATTGAAGTAGTAAATGACTTAAAGGGTGTTGGAAATAATTTAAGAGATCATTATGGGGTTAGAATGGTCTCTTACTTACAAAATATCAAAACTTTTAATTCTATTGTTCGAGGGCCACCACTTTTATACGAAATATTTAAATGGATTATCAAGAGACCAAGTGTCTTGTCAGTAAGTCCTTCATTAGTTCACGTTTTTGCTAAATCATCATCAAAACTAGAAATTCCGGATCTTGAATACGTGATGTCACCTGCAAGTTTTAAAGAAGGAACTGTTGGTCTTTTGGATAGAATTTCTGGAATGACCTTAGGTGTTTGGCAAACAAGACCTAAAAGTAATGGTTATGTTAAAATCAATTCTAAAAACATACATGAACCACCAATAATAAATCCTAATTATTTATCTGATCCCTATGATGTTGACGTATTATTGAAATCTATAAGAATTGGAAGAAATTTTTTGTCAACTTCTTCGCTTCAACCTTACTTGAATGGTCAAGCAAACCCTTCTAATGATCTTCAAACTGATGATGAACTTTTATCTTGGGCAAGAAATGAAGGAATTACTGTATACCATATGATAGGGACCGCAAAGATGGGGCACAAATCTGATAAATTGGCAGTAGTGAATAACAAATTACAAGTTAGAGGTATAGAGTCTTTGAGGATCGCTGATGCTTCAATAATGCCTACCATGCCTTCTGGTAATACTAATGCCCCCACGATGATGATCGCAGAAAAAGCATCAGACATGATTTTAGGTAAATAGTTACATTAACTAATTAAGTGATTGAGTAATAACGCTCCTGCTTTACCAATACTATCATCATTTTTAATTGCAATTTTAATTGATCTTTCAGCCCAATTTTCATCAATGTTAATTGTTTTTAATTTCGAAGATTTTAAATAAGGTTTAATAGCGCCAATCGGAAGTACAGCAATACCTAAACCAGCTTCTACCATTCCTCTGATACCTTCAAAACTAACTGTTTCTAATTTTTTCTTAATTTTTAAATTTTGTTTCTGAACTTGTTTATCAATCATTGCTTGTAATGAACTACCTTTTTCTAGACCAACCATTTCAAATTCAATGAAATCTTTAATTTTTACAGTTAAATTTGAAACTAGTGGATGATATTCAGGAACAACTAAAACTAGAGTATCATTCTTATAATCAATAATTCTAAGTCTTTCAGTATTTTCAACATGCTCTGAAAAAACACCTATATCAGATAAACTTTCTTTTACAGACGATATTACCTCACTAGAAGTTTTTTCTTTTAACTTTATTTTTATTTTTGGAAACTTTTTAGAAAAAGTTGCTAAGTCTTCTGGTAAAAATTGTGTGATAGATGATGAATTAGCGGTTACTCTTACAATTCCACTACTTATCAAAGAATATTCTTTAATACTTTCATCCATTTTATTTATTGAATTAAAAATTTCAGTACAATGTTTTTGCATTTCTAATCCAGCTGGCGTTAATTCAACACCAGACTTTTTCCGATAGAAAAGATTAACACCAACAGATTTTTCCAAATCTAAAATACGTTTGCTTACAGCAGAAACCACAATGTTTTTTTCTTTTGCGGCTTTTACAAGACTTTTATTTTTTGATGCACATAAAAATAAATCTAAAGTTATTAAGTTATATCTCATGAAAGCTTTTCTTTTAATTTAAAGTATCGAAAATTTAAAAAACGCCAAACTTAAACATTTAATTATAGATATTCATTTACCAGTTTATAATCTATCTCATTTCTCTGAAGTGGGTTATTTTCATTTATTTTATATTTTATAATTAATTCACTAATTTTTTTCCTGTGATATAAAGAGGCACAGTAATAACTTTCAGCATTTAAAAAAACAGCTGAACATAAATAATACAATAAAGAAGTTATTTGTCTTGAAGAAGCTTCGTAATCATCTTTAATTTCTTGAAAAACAAAATTAAAGACTTCATCGATAGTAGATAATAAAACTTTCTCATTCTCTTTTATCGATCTTTCGTGCACCATATTAATTAAGAAAGTTTTTAAAACATGAAGATTATCAGCTTTTTTTAATGCTCTTATAGTATCAAGAGATATTATATTACTTGTTCCTTCCCAAATTGAACCAAGATGTGCATCTCTTAGGATTTTAGGATCCATCCACTCTTCAATATAACCAGAACCACCTCTAATTTCCATCGCATCACCAGCGATTTTTCTAACATCTCTACAAGCTCTAAATTTGATTAATGGCGTTATAATCCTAAATATTTTTTGAGCTTCCGTATCTCCCTTATCTGCTTTTTCTAATATATCAGCTGCCTTAAAAACCATTGTTCTTGATGCTTCTGTTATAATAAGCATTTTTAAAAGCTGTTTTCTTATCAAAGGTAAATTAATTATTTTTTCATTAAAGGCAGATCTCGTTTTTGCTATAAACAAACTTTCTTGAAGACATCTTTGCATCATACCAGAGGCTCTAACACCATTGGATAATCTTGACATATTTATCATGTCTGTCATTTGTTTAAAGCCTTCTTTTTTTTCACCCACAATATAAGCAAAGGCCTTATTTAATCTAATTTCACCACTAGCAAATGATCTTCCGCCTAATTTATCTTTTAATCTAATAATTTCGTAGTTGTTATGTTGTCCATTTTCTAATTTTTTTGGCAAAAGAAATAAAGAAAGTCCTTTTGTACCTTTTGTTTTTTTATCATATCTAGCTAAAACCATTGCTAAATCAGCATCAGGGTTTGAACAAAACCACTTATCTCCTGTTAAATACCATTGCCCATTAATATTTTCAGCGAACGTATCAATCGAACCAACATCAGATCCAGCATGTTGTTCTGTCATAAACATTGCACCCTGAAAAAGCTCGTCTAAATCTTGTGAAGTTAATTGATCAAAAAACTTATTAATTAATCTTTCATCACCAAATTTTTTTAGTGTTCTAGTAAGTGAGTCTGTCATACTAACTGGACAACACAACCCAAATTCATTTTGAACAAATAAGAAGGTCAAACCATATTTAATTATCGGAGGAAGAATGTTTTGCATTTCAAAAACACCAGACCTATGGGACATAGCTGCCAAGCCAAACTTTTCAAATGCTATTTTCTCAAGCTTTATAAAATCAGGATGTTTTTGTACTGTGTTGCTTGAAGACCCATCTCTCAATCTTTTGACAAGTTTTGGAGGATGTTTGTCAGCAGATAGGGCTAAATCCTCTACTTCAGACCCTACACACTCTCCTAATTCTAAAAACTTATCTTCTATTTGATTTAATAAATCTTTACCCACATAAAATTCGAGTAATTTTGAAAAATATTTATCCCTTGTATATGCGTTTATTCCCCTACTATCAGGTATATTATTTACTAAATTATTCAAATTAGCACCTTAATTACAGTATATTTACTAAACTTAAATTAATAAATTTACCAAATCAAAGATATTAAAATTAATTTTTTATTTATAATTTTATTACTAAAAAAAACAAAAATAAACCTGACGACTGTAAACCACTCTGTAATTGTTATCATGCTTAATATGCAAAAAAATATCAAAAACCGGAATCTTTGAGGTTGTTTAACATTGTGATTTTATCGAATAGTTGGTTGCGGAGATAGGATTTAAACCTACGACCTTCAGGTTATGAGCCTGACATTTTTGCTCCATTTTTGGCAGTATATATAGGATTGTATTTTCTGTTAGCCATAGAATTAGCCAGTAATTTCCATTATCAAAAAGATTAGCCACTTTTTTTAATGATCTAAATTTA